>JACPBJ010000117.1 GCA_016180375.1 Nitrososphaerota archaeon
CTACGAACTACGCGCCCGCAAATGGCGTTGCAAGGATGGTCGAATCGATAATCAAGGACAAGAAGATGCTCGCCCCTGCAAGTGTCTATCTAGATGGCGAATACGGCGTCAAAGGAATCTGCATAGGAGTTCCTGTAATATTGGGAAGTAATGGTGTAGAGAAGATCATTGAGATAGAACTCAATCAGGACGAGAGAAACCAGTTCATGAAGGGCGTAGAACTGCTGAAAGAAGCGATATCTACATTGAACCTCTAATCATTGCGTATTACTAAGCCTTGTTGTTAACCTTCTTCAGCTCTTCGGTAAGCATCGGGAGAACCTTGAAGAGATCGCCTACTATGCCATAATTGCAGAATTTGAAAATCGGTGCATTCGGATCATTGTTTATTGCAACTATGAAACCTGAATTTTCTACTCCGACTCTGTGCTGAACCGAGCCGGAAATTCCTATCGCGAAGTACAGTTTTGGCGCTATTGTCTTTCCGCTTTGGCCTACTTGTCTTTCTCTGGAAAGCCAGCCTCTTTCAACTACAGGTCTTGACGCTCCCATAGAAGCGCCTATAGTCTTAGCGAAATCTTCAAAAATCTGGAGCCTGTCCTTGTTCCCGAAGCCCATTCCAGCCGAAGCAACTATCTCGGACTTTACCAAATCATCGGCTCCCTCCACTTTGAACTGCTTGATATCGAGTATACGAATTCGTATGTCCTCTGGTTTGAGTTTGACATCGACCTTCTTGATTTTTGCTTTTCTTGACGTATCTAACTCGAGCTTCGTGAATGAACCTGGTCTTACAGTGACCATTTGTGGCCTAGTCTTCGTAAGTATTTCTGACAGGTCTTTGCCTCCAAAGTCCGGTCGTATCTGCACCATCTGTTTTTTCTCATTAATCTTCAAGTCTATGCAGTCTGCTGCTAGGCCTGTCTTTAGCCTGGCAGCCATTTTTGAAGCGAAATCTCTGCAATTCGGGGTAGCTGGATAGAGCACGATGGAAGGTTTGTTACCAAGAATTATGCGCGAAAGCACCGACGTGTAAGCATCGGGAGTAAAATGCTCAAGCAGTTCATGTTCGGCTACGTAAACCCTCTCAGCTCCATAGGAGGCTAGCATCCCCGCAAAGCCAGCAACCTCTTTGCCTAGTATCCCTGCTGAGACTTCTTCGCCTAAGCTCTCTTTCAGTCTGTGAGCCGCAGCCAGTAGCTCGAGGCTCGCATCCCTCGGCTTTCCATCTTTGAGTTCAACGTAAACGAAAATACCCTTCCAGCTCTCGATGTCTGCAGTGCCAGTAATCAAATTAGAAGTTTGAGACATCGCATATCCTCTAATTGATCAATTTCTTTTCGACCAGAATCTTGACAAGTTCCGTAACTGTTTCACGAGTCCCGCCAGACTTTATGATGCCGCCTGCCTTGGGAGGAGGGGGATACACCTTCGCTACCCATGTTGGAGAGCCTTTCAAACCATATAGATTGAGGTCTCCTCCAAGTTCTACAACATTCACAACTTTGATCTCCTTGTTCTTTGAACGGATTATTTCACGCAGAGTCGCAAGTCGAGGCTTGTTTAGACCCTCCATCACTCCAAGCAAGATGGGAAGGGGTGCCTCTATAGTTTCAATGTGATCTTCAACCTCTCTTTTCACAACGACTTTTCTCTGTTCTGGAAAGAGTTCCACATTCTTCACGTAGGCGACGTGAGGAATATCCAACTGTTCCGCAATCTGGATGCCCGTTTGGCCTGTCTCTGCATCGATGGCGCGCCTGCCGCAGATTATCAGGTCGAAATCGTTTCTATATTTTTTGATTGCCCTGGCTAATGTGTAAGCAGTGGCAAGAGTATCCGCAGCCGCAAACGCTCTGTCGCTGAGAAGGATCGCGTTATCAGCTCCCATTGTAAGGCATTCAAAGAGAGCTGCTTTTGCCTGCGGAGGACCCATACTAAGAACAGTAATTCTTCCGCCATGTTTCTCCTTAATTCTTACAGCTTCTTCAATCCCAATTCTGTCATCTGGGTTAAGTATGCTTGGAACTCCTTCTCTTATCACATTATGCGTCATTGGATCGATTCTCAGTTCGGCCACGTCTGGAACCTGCTTAACGCAAACGACACTGTTTACCATAATATTACACGCTAGCCAAACCTGAAGCTTACACCCTTCCCTGCTGGAGGGTATGTGACCTTGATCTTATCGAATGGACATACGACTTCGCATGCCCCGCATTCGACGCATCCTTCGTAGGAAATGATAAGTTTCCCATTGTCCCAATTGTAATCATCGACAGGACATACAGTAGTGCAGGGCTTGTTTGCGCATTCCAGACACTTCGAAGTATCGACGACAAGGTGGTTCTTATCATCGACGTTGAACCTGTCAAGGAAGAGTCTCTCTTCGATCTTCAAGGTGCCATCCCTCGAGTGCTGTAAGCATCACGAAGAGCCCTCAACAGTCCCACCTTATCCCTAAATTTGCTCTTCGCCCTTTTATGTTTAGCAGTCTTCGTCTCTCCGTTGACGTGCAGTACATCAGCAAGTATCTCGTTAATCAAATCTGGATAAAGACCGAAGATCCTCGGATTATTCAGCATTGCTGTATGCGAGCTGTCCTTTCTCTTCATCTCCTTTATGACATAACTCTCATTCATCATTTCATGATAGACAGATAGAGTCTTTGCCGAAAAATCGTTGTTCTTTTTTGCATGCAGAGCAGCTTTCCCGGCTAACATCCCTGAAGCCATCGCAAGGTTTGTTCCTTCGGGGTAAGAGCATAGATACGCCGCATCTCCTGCTATCATCATCCCATCGCGATAAAGCCTAGGTACGCCTTTGTAGCCCGCTTCAGGGATCAAGTGTGCAGAATATTCTTTCGCCTTTCCTCCCTCGATAAAAGGCTCGATCGAAGGGTGAGCCTTGAATTCATCCAGTAATTCGTAGGGCTTCATTTTCAACTCCATAAGATGAGAAAGCAAAATTACTACTCCGACGCTCAGGCTATTGGCATTAGTGTAAACAAAGCCTCCACCCATTTTTCCATGGGTACATCCCATCGTTTCCATGCGCGTGCCCTCGCCCTTTCGCAAGTTGAACCTCGCTTCAATCGCCTCTGCAGGTAACTCAACTACTTCCTTCACTCCAAGAGCAACTTGGTCGGGGGAGGGAGGCTCTCTCAAACCTGCTCTTACAGCAAGTCCAGAATTAACACCATCAGCCGCAATGACAAGGTCAGCATAAAGTTCATTCTCAATGCCAGGTCCTGCGCGGACTCCAACTACTTTGCCATCCTTCATGATTATATCATCGACAACAGCTGAAGTTGCAAGGGTTACTCCTGCCTCTTCAGCTTTGGAGGCGTACCATTTGTCAAACTTGGCTCGTATTGCAGTGTAGCCGTTGTAAGGTGCCTTGCCTCTGCCATCAACTTTGAAACTTAGCAGCAAGCCAGAGTCTTTTGACATGACCATGAATCGATGATCAACTATCTGCCTTTCCAGAGGAGCTGTTTCCCAGAACTTTGGGATGATTTCTTCCAGAGGCCATCTGTAGAGCACTCCTCCGAAGACATTCTTCGCGCCGGGGTATTCTCCGCGCTCGAGCAGGGCAACTTTCATGCCTCCTCTGGCCATTGTCAAAGCGGCTGTTGTGCCTGCTGGTCCTGCTCCGACTACGATTGCGTCGAACTTGCCTTCAGCGTCCATTTGGCGCGCTGAAAATGTTGTGTGCTATTATCTATTTCTAATCGTTTCCTGACCGGAAAATACCCAAGGTTTAGAGAATCCGTTGCCTGTTAGAAAAGCATAGATCCAGCTTATCAGGCCTTACTCTAAAGCCTGTGCCATGGTCATGAGGTCTTTCATCTGGGTACTGACCCATCCTAATGTCGACCAAGATCGTGCCGTCTTTAAGCAAGTTGATA
>JACPBJ010000118.1 GCA_016180375.1 Nitrososphaerota archaeon
GTCTTTGATAAAACTGGAACGCTCACAGTTGGCAAGCCGTCTTTGACAGATGTCGCTGCTTTCAATGGATTCAAAGAAAACGGAGTTCTTCAGCTGGCAGCGATTACTGAGAAAGGCTCAGAGCATCCTCTGGGCGAGGCGATTGTTAGAGGAGCAAATCATAGGGGACTTGAACTGAAAGATGCAACAGAATTCGAAGCGATACCAGGCCATGGCGTAATTGCTACGGCTCTTGGAAAGGAAGTTCTTCTAGGCAACAGGAAACTCATGCTCTCTAAAGGGATTTCGATTGAGGGAGCCGAAGAGAAGATGCAGGTCTTGGAGAATGAGGGTAAAACTGCTATGCTCGTTGCAGTTAATGAAAGACTTGCAGGCATAGTTGCAGTTGCAGACACTCTCAAGGAAGGCTCCTTCGGCGCCGTAAAGAAACTGCAAAGCATGGGAATAGAGGTCTACATGCTTACAGGCGATAACAAGAGGACTGCACAGGCAATAGCTAAGAAACTAGGCATGAATAATGTTCTTGCAGAAGTATTGCCTCAGGATAAAGCGAAGGTCATCAAGGAGCTCAAGAAAGAAGGTAAGCTTGTAGCGATGGTAGGGGACGGCATAAACGATGCCCCTGCACTTGCTGAAGCAGATGTAGGTATTGCAATAGGCAGCGGTACAGACATAGCAAAAGAAACTGGAGGAATCGTGCTCATCAAAAACGAATTGAGAGATGTAGTCACAGCAATAGAGCTGAGCAGAAAAACTGTCAGCAAAATAAAACAGAACCTGTTCTGGGCGTTCTTCTACAACATTGCATTAATACCGGTAGCCGCTGGTATTCTGTATCCTTTTACTGGCCTGCTACTGAATCCGATATTCGCTGCAGTTGCTATGGCTAGTAGCTCTATTACGGTAACGGTGAACTCTATGCTTCTGAATACCTACAAGCCTAGGATTGAAGTCTCGGCTCAAAGAGAAGCTCAAGGCTGAAGCCTTACCAAAAGGAGTTTTGTTGCCCCCAACCTACTTGTGTGAGCGGAGGCCAGGACCTTGACGCCTCCTTCAAAGGCTGTAGGAAAATAAGGACTCGAACCCTGTAAGGGTGCATGCCAGGTGGGATTAGGAACTAAACATGTCCGAATTTCGGATTCTGAAGATCTGTTGAACGCGGTCAGATTAGAATCCTCAGCCCTCGACCCTTACTTCTAGATGAACCATCACTGAATAAACTATCGCACCATCAGAGGCGCCGACAGTCATAACATATTCTCTAGGAATTAAGGATTGTTCTAACTTAACCGTCAAATCAGATATGAATGGAGCATTTTTCAAATTCGATACATATTGCGGGCGGAACTCGGCCGTTGCGTTTAGGAGCTTTCCTGTGAAGGAGAAGGTTCCCGATGTTTGCAATCCGATTGGTCCATCGGATCTGCCTAAGAGGCTCACTTCAATTTTTATCGAACTTCCAGGGGTGGTAGATATGCTTCTTTGACTCACATTCAGTTTGAATTTTATGGGCAATGAGGTATTAATCATAGCTATCTTATTCTCTGTCCATTCCGTAAACCACACATTCCCGTCTGGGGCAATAGCAAAGTGTAGGGCATTAACTATGCCACCAGTTCCTATCTTTCCTTTGGGAAGCTCGTATTCAACCAAGGTCTCACTTTTGGGATCAAACCTTGCTATCCTATTGCCCGAATGCTCATTGAACCAGATATTCCCAACTTTATCGATAGCAAGCCAGTACGGCAGTGTAGTGGGATAAGTGCCGGTTATAGAAGTGGCATACTTTACAGTAGAATTATCCGACGGTGTGAACTTCCCAAATAGACTCCCGCCATGTTCCAAAAACCACACATGGCCACGGCTATCTACTGCTAAACCTGTAGGTGAAAAAATCGAACCAGTCGGAGGGTATTCGGTGTAGGTAGGATCTTTGGGGTTAAATTTAGCTATCTTGCTGGCAAAGACATCCGCAAACCAGACATTGCCTTCTGAATCAGTCGAAACCCCTGTAGGACCTGATTTGTCCCTTGGCACTTTGTATTCAACGATCTCTCCGGATCTCGGGTTGATATGCCCCAACTTACCACCAAATAGCTCTGTGAACCACACTCCCCCTTGGTTATCTATAGCTATGCGCATAGGAAACGAACGTGGAGTTGGTATAGGATATTGCTTGAAGCTACCATTTATCGGACTAAATCTCCATAAAGAGTTGTCATCTGCGCTGGTGAACCAAATCATTCCCCTATTATCGACAACCATTCCCCAGACGCTGAGAACCTTTACACTTATTGGAATCTTGAATTCAGTAAATTTGTTGGATGCAGGGTTAAATCGAATAAGAGTAGTAGCGTTAGTTGCAGCTACCCATACGTCTCCACTTTGATCGACAGTTATTGCCATTGGAGCTGAATCGGGGGTAGGGAGTATGTATTCAGTAATGTATGGAGCGTAAGTTCGATTATTTATCTGTGATTCATTAATTCTTTCATTGGTCGGGTTGTTAATAATCGGTGGAACAAAGATTGTTAGGATTAAGAGCCCAAAGATAACGCTGATTGTAAGCAGGAGCTGCCATTTCTTCAGACTGACCCACCATACTCAATATTCTTCAAAGTAGAACCTATTCCAATTGCGTAGCTGTCAAGCTTGGACGATAAGCGTCCCTTTATGATTCGGATGTCCTGTACCGCAGAAAACGGTGCAGAAGAATGTGAAGTGTCCCATTTGGTTTGCTACGAACTTAACCTCGACGATCTCGCCTGGCGGAGTAAAAGCATTGATACCGAATTCTTCTATCGCGAAGCCATGTGGCACATCAAGGTCTTTGATACGCAGTACTATGGTGTCGCCCTTGCGTACAGTAATCATAGGATCAGCTAACTGGTCCCCAGGTGGATTGACCACAAAACTTGCCGAGCCGGGTGGGCTAACCCATATCACGTCAAATCGCCACTGCCTAGTAGTCATGTCGATTGTCACAACATTGCTACTCTGACGTGTCTCCCTTGCTCTACCAAAAGATTCAGTAGTTAGCATCAGGTAAGCGGCTGCTGCAACAATTGCAACAAGCACAATTATGACTGGAACTTGCTTCATATCATCCCGATTCCTCATCCGTATGAGCCGCGGCGCAGTGTACACAGCAGAAGCTCGTTCTCCGTCCATCGATTTCCTTAACGTAACCGGCTTCGTATAGCTTGCACCCGCAGTGAGCACAACGAAGCATGTTAGGCTCGATAGCCGTTGATACTATCTGAGATAATCTCTTGAATATGCCTTCGGAGAACTTCCTACCCTCTGCTGTCATAGAATACACTGTCCTTGTCCTCTTACCTACATTATCGTGAGTCGCAGTTAGGTATCCAACGGCTAACATCTGGGCCAGGAAGGGATAGACTGTAGCTGGGCTGATCGTCCTCCCCAGACGCTCACCAAGGCCCTCGATTATTGCGTAGCCATGGAGAGGCTTTTCATAGAGAAGCATTAGCACAGCACATCTGACGAGGTCTGTTGCGAGCTGGCATTCAGCAATCATGGTGTAACCATCTACCTCCTTCTGAATTCGATCCGAATGAGTTCTCCATCTCTGAGAACATGATTTCTGTATTCGTCACTCTTGACACCATTGGCCAGCATGGTTACTGTTCCACCACATCTGTCCAAAACGCAAGTCGCATTAAAACGAACGCCCCATATATCGAAAAAATCGCCTAGAGTGTATATCCTGTTCGCGGTGGACTCTAAGTGTAGAGTCCCTGAAGTGTCGTGAGTATGGATTGGAGACATATAGGGCATTTCTTTCATTTCTGGCATGGGCATGCCATAACGCTCA
>JACPBJ010000119.1 GCA_016180375.1 Nitrososphaerota archaeon
CGGATCATGAGCATAGGTTTGGTGCCACCATACCAATTCTCCTGTCCTGGCGTTGAGTGCTATTATTGAATTGCTGTATACATTCGGTCCTGGTCTAGCAGTGGCATTGCGGTCAGGAGCTGGTTGCGCGGTTGCAACGTATACAATACCGGTCTCCTCGTCATAAGAATACTGGCCCCATCCTGGGCCGGCCTGGACACAACGTGCATCACCCCAATCGTTAAGCAGAAATTGTCTTGGAATTGTGCTCGCCTTGACGCCTTGAATCCAGCCCTTATCCGCAACCTTAGTGACCCATTCTGGATCCCCTCCGTGTGGTGGGGTTAGGAAGAATCTCCAGAGCAATTGCTGGCTGTCCATATCATATCCTGCGAAGAAGCCTCTAGCTCCCCTGTTAGTTTCATCCGTTGCACCTGCTGGTACAACAAGTACTCTCTGCTTTGGAAGAATCGTAGGTCCGTATGATTGTTGTCCCTTGTAGTTGCCAGAGCAGGCTACATTGAACCCTCTTTTCTGCTGTTCTTCGAACGATAACTGGTCCCTTCCCGGTACATTGACACACATGTCAGCAATCTGAGCGAGTTTCTTGCCAGTCAGGGCGTCAAGGATATGGACATCGCATGGAGGAAACGGAATGTACAGCTTACCTTCAGCGTAGCTGATACCATGGGTATGACCTGCGCCTAATCCTGCTGCTCCCCGACCCTGACCAATTATGACGCCCCTTGCTATATCCCGTGTGAAGTTCAGATCAGGTGTGTATGTCCACAGCTGTTTCCCCGTTCCCGCATCAAGGGCGAAGACTCTCCCAATGTTCGAGCCTAGATATACGATCCCGTCGACAACGAGTGATGTTGCGATTGATCCTACTTGGGTGGAGAACGTATAACCTCCAATATTCGCCGCCTGAGGAATCGGAAAGATCCACTTCAGTTCTAGCAATTGAACATTCTGCTTGTTAATCTCAGTCTGGGGGTTGAACTGGGTTGCCATTCTGTCATAATCGACTGCAATCCAATTCCTTCCACCCTTGTTTTCATCCTGTTGTGCAGACGCACGAGGAACTTCGGGAATAACCACAAGTATGGTGCTCAAGACGAGTATTGCGATCACAGAAACCGATAACAACAGCCATCTGCTATTTGTCATTGACCGAGTCAGCCGATTCCTTGTATATAAATCCCTAACATGTTCGGGTTTTTTCTTCGTCAATTGCCGAATATCAAGGATTCCACATACTTCCCATTCTCATAACCGGCTTGGGCAGCTTTGAATTTCAGTGATCGCTTTCCATACAGCCTCAACGGAAGGATAGAGGTTCAGGTAGCCTCGGGAGGGATTTGAATTTCAGGTAGAAAAGCACCGTTCCAAGCAATGGGAGAGCAACTTCACTAAGAATTATCTGTAATGAAGAGTTTTCTTAACTTTCTTCTTGTCAAACTGTCCCTCCTAGAAACGCTCAACTAATAAGAAGGACAACCCATAGCAAGGGGCTAACAGGATTTACTTTATAAAACAAAATCTTACCAAAGCACAGCGGGTTCAAACTTCTGCATAGCAACTCTGAAGCTAGCTAACGGTGAGCCTCCATGTGCAGAGCTTGGGAGCTTTCTATGAAGCTCTTCAGAATCTTGCTACGCTCGTCTGTCATCTCTATTGTTGCAGCCTCGAATATCCCATGAACTACAAGATGATCTTCTTTTTGGTACAGACCGACTTCAATTACTCTATGCCCTTGCATAACAATTGCATCCTTCATAGCCTTGATTACCATATCAAGATTGGGTAAAGGTGGCTTCAGATATGCAACAACTTCGTCTATTATTGTGTCGCCATAGACTACAACTGGGTTAGTTATCAAGAAGGAATTTGGAACCTTGACAAGTCTGCCAGTCCGAACGCTCGGAAGCCTTTCTCCGTCGCCAACTTCCATTAAGGTTGTTCTTAACGGGCCTATATCTATGACATCTCCTTTAATGATTGGGTTTGCAATTATCTTGATTCTGCGGGCTGACTTGATATGCTTTACATATCGTAAAACGATCCCTGCAATCATGCTCCCAACATAATCTTTGAAGATGACAGATACTCCCAGAGTACTGATTAGTATGCTGACGACCGGTATTAGAAAAGTATAGTCTACCAACTAAGATCACTCAATGTTCCTTGTCACTTTCGAGTCAATGAATTACTGATGTGGAGACCACCCATATATATTGATCGAAGTAGTGATCTATTTCTCTGTTAGGTATTGAGCTTAGGGGAGGGGAACACGAACTTGGGATCTCATGTATCACCAGCCTTGCCAATGATGTGCCAACAAGACTACTTTTAGAGAGCCTCGGGAGGGAATAATACTCGAGTCTGAATCCCTGTACTGGGCTCACTTGGTATCTTAGGTTGCAAGGCAAACCTGCAGCTGTTCAAACTAAACGATTCTCTGATGCGAGGGCGATTTATACGTTACAGTTCAATTTTTTGGTACTTGTTCTTGTAACTCTCAGGGAGATTTCTGTAATGCCGTATGTCATTAGATAGATGCAGTGACCAACTATCTCCCTACAAGTTACGGGAACCCCAACCGGTAAGACTTAAGTAAGACGATAGTTTTACACCTGCCATGGCAACGGAGACGAGGATCTCTTCGAAGGGTCAAGTGGTAATACCCAAGGATATCAGGAAGAAGCTGGGTCTTAAGCCCGGCGATATGGTGAAGTTTGAGACTCTGGAAGGTAAAAGGGCGATCATACAGCCAGCGGTAGAGCCAACTCCTGATATCTTCGTAAAGGCTGGAAGCAAGGTAGTCGAAGAAACTCTTCTTGAAGCTAACTTAGCAGATGATAAGAAGATCACGAGACTGCTTAAGGCTCTAGATGTCTCCACTTGAGTATAGTAGCACTTGATACAGGAGTCATAGCTGAATACATCAACCTTGGAGGAAGTCTTCACAGAGAAGCCGAGGTCGTAATTCGGAGCGTTCTTAACGGGACGCTTATAGCTATCATACCGCACACCGTCCTTGCCGAAACTTACTACGTCACATTCAGAATATACCAAAAGCTCGGCCTTGACGATGCAGGGAACAGGGCAGAAAGGCTGATCGAGTGGCTACACAGATCTCCTAATATCTCTTTGGCTGAGCCCTCTCTTGAGCTGGCAGTTTTGACGGGCAAGATTAAAGGGAAATATGGTTTAGCCCTGACAGATGCTTACGTTCTAGCGGTTGCAAAGATATACAAAGGTAAGGCCGTCTTTAGGAGTAAGGAAAGAGAGATGATCCACACTCCTAGCGATTTAATCAAGGATTACGGTATCGTATTTCTTGAAGAGGATTCTTAAGCATGAGCCGAATGGGTTTCGTTGAATCAAGATACATAGTTATCATTCTAACTTAAGATGATGGATGAGTGAAGTACCTGCTTGTAATAGGGATCCCCCCTATAGTTTAGCTACGGGCCCCCGGGGTGGGCCACAAGCTTTGGAAGATGAGGTTGAAACATAGGGGGAAGATAGGAGTGTTTCATGATAGTAAGCAAACTGCTTATCGTGACAGGATCTCCCCGCCCACCATGCTCCTACCTCCCTCTCCCTTTCGATAGACTCTTGGGAACCACCTAAGTAATAGTCAGCAAAGGATACGGAGGGAAGCAGGGGTGTTTCATGACCTAAATCCAAGGCGTGGCAGGGTCTCCCTGTCTACCATGCCCCTAGCCTCCTATCCCTCTCAGAGTAACCACATCATGTATCAAAAACAGAGGGAGGCCCCTCAAGGGCCTATACTTTCTTCCTCCTGCTGAAGATAACTCCTGCTATTACTACTAATACTAC
>JACPBJ010000120.1 GCA_016180375.1 Nitrososphaerota archaeon
TCGTCCTGCCGTCAGAGCCCTGTTTCAGCGTTACTCTGCTTTCCAGCTTGAAGTAGTAGCTGAATGACTGCAGTTCTGCTTTCGCGTCTCCGGAAGAAACAGTTATGGGGTAGTACAGGTCTGCTACCGATGCCTGCTCTGTTATTGTTACCTTTGCCCTCGGCTCCTCTGCCTGAACCTTGAGACCTTTCTTATCATAGCCGTAGATGCCTGCGCATTCTGGCATCGTTGTCTCTATGTATCTCTCAAGCTCTGTTGTGCTGCTTTTCTCAAGCCCGAAGTAGCCCTTGCCTTGCAGGAACTTCTGCTTCAGGCAGCTGTTCACCAAGCCCTGTATTGCCAGCCCTTCTGTGTTTACAGCCGCAAGGTCATTCTCAGAGGCAAGCCTTGAAGGAAGCCCTTTCCCTTGGTTGTTAAGGAGGAAAAGCCCCGCAACTACCATTACGACAAGCCCAAGAATAATGAAAACAGTTACCTGCGCCCTCTTTTGCATATTGGGTTATACTCAGCAACTATTTGGGATATAAAGGTTTCTGTTGGTGTTATTCATATTTGAGTTTTAACATTGGCTCATATTTATCCATCTTCCACCCTGTGAAGTGTTTAAGCACTCGTATTTGTCTGGTTTTACACAAACATCCTCTCCTTTCCCTGCCAAGTAATATTCCTTAGTTGCACCAGAATCTTTCCCGGTTATATTATTCAGTTGAGCTTTAGTGCATGCCTTTATGCAGCCTCCTTCGGCTTCTATGCAGAGCTTTCCTTCGTCATCTGTGCATAACCAAGCTGACCACGATGACTCTTGGTCGTCTATGCCAACACATTTGCGCACCGCTACACTGTTATTTGTGCACAGGATAGAACCTTTGACATACCATTTTCCATCACCTGGTCCATTCTGTTCTCCTCCATAGCACTGGCTGCATTCGTCATCGCATTTTATTTGGTTGACAGAGCCACAGCAGACATTTGAACATTCACCTTCTGTGAGGCCAAGCACCTGTGTAGATGTATCTAACTTGCAGGTGTAAAAGTTTCCAACTCCTTTTACTCTATAACGATAACAGAAACTTCCTTCTCTGCTACAACGGCTTGCTGAAGCATACTTGCATGCTTTATCAACTGTGGTGTTGTCAGTTGTGCATATCTTGCTGTCTGCACAGCTATCTTCAACAACTGACAGAGTTGCAGGGTTGCAGTAATAGTATTGAGGCGTTGATCCTTTATTTAAACAATAAACTTTGCTGGCTGGTCTGTTTAGTCTCCCTGGTCCTGCTGTGCAGAAGTAGTCATATTTTGGTATGCATAGGTCTTTCTTTGCCCCTATCGTTTTCGCGCCGCTCGTGCCGTTGCATACTTGTCCTGCATCGCAGGCAGCAGGAACTGTTTGTGTACCGTCTGCGGATACGTATGTGAGCTCTGGCAGTCCTTGACGTGAGCAAATATATTTATCCCGTTCGTTTAGTGGTGCTGCTACTGCTTGTGCTGGTTTACAAGCGTCATTTGGATTTGTAACTCCTGATGTCGCGCAAGGGGTATTAAAGTGCTCGTAGCAATAGTTCTCTTTTGTTTCTGCGTATGTTCTGTTTTGGCACCTTATTAGGGTTCCGCTTACTCCTTGTACTTTACAATTATAACCATTACTTCTTGTTTGGCAAAAGGCATCATTAGTGGGCGATTTGCCACAGATGTCGGCTGGGGTGCCGCCTAATTCTTTAATGCAAACAGTTCCTCCTGTCGGACATATGCCGAACTGCTGCCTGCCGCCTTGGCAAGTGTATATTTCAGGGCTATAGTCCTTATCAACGCAGAACCATGAGCCATATTTGTCTGATGCCTTTATTTGCCCTTCTTTGCATTTTGGCTTTGAGGAAACGCATACTGTGTCTTTAGAATTGGCACCATTCACGCATATTTCATCCTGCGTACATTCGCCCTGGATTTCGTTTCCGCTGGAGTCTGTAGCTATGCCTTTTTTCCCATCGCATTTGTAGTATTTTTTGCCATCACAGTAGTAAGAACTGTCACCTTTAATGCACGCGTTTTCGCCACACCCACCAACCTGAGTGCTGCTAGCGATAGTTTGTTTTGTCACCATATAACAGTTTCCTGTCTTGCATGACGTAGTTTCTTGTCTTACCTTGTTTTGGCAGTAATACATCTCTGGCTTGCCTTCTTCAACACAAACCAAGTTTGTGGTTGCATTGAAACATCCTTTTGATTCGGGTTCATAACAGAAAATACCTGAGTAATAATACCCTGACAATGCTTTAGTGCCGGCATCGCATATCCTTGGCGTATCACACTCAAAAGTTTGGGCAAGTGACCTGCCGGAGCACGAGAATCCTCTATTTGGTTCGTCTGTATCGCACGCTTCTAGCCCTGGTAATTGTGCGCATCTTTCTCTTAATCTAAGTTCTAAATCGGTCAGGGGTGCTTCAACGTCACTTAGGCTTATCCCCGCCCCTTTTATCTGGACATTTACCCACGTGTGCGCACAACCCGTTAATTTACCTTGGCTTTGCAACTCATCAACCTTGAAATATATGCTGTTCCATCCTGCCCGCAGGTCAGAGCCTTCCGGCTTTAAGCCTATATTATCCCTTCCTGCCTTTTTCAGAAAACTAATAAAGTTATTTTTGTTTATATTCTCTACAGGATTAATCACATAGTGCTTTGGAGCGATTGCCTTGTCCTTAGGCACGGTTTTGCTGAATTGATTGTCTATAAGCGTATATCCCTTCTTGTAAGGTTGTGCTGCTGAATTTTTAATGTTGATTATGTTGTCTTGGTCGCTTGCATAGGCCGCTATGTCTGGAGTTCCTTGGCTATCTTTATCAACAACGCAGCCGCCTGGCTTAATATAGAAGTTCAATACGCCGTATCCTCCAGCGATGCCTGACTCGTATCCTGGTGTTGGCGGGTTTGCTATTGTTATTTTGCTGCAGATTAAGTCACTTGCATTCCTTGTGCATCCACATGCACTGCCATCAACCAAACCATCACCACCTGACTTCGCAAGATTCCCGTACAGTGCACCATATGCTGATTTTACTGCTTCTGTGCAGACTTCAACACATCTTCCATCAGGATCTTCTTTTGATTTTCCTGTCAGACTAATAATTTCGGCATCGGAAACATTTGCCTTACATACGGTAATGTCATCACTCTTTGAGTCGTTTGCACCCCAACTCTTGATTATGCACGGGCTTGAAAGCTGGCTTGATGGGTATTCCTCATTTACATTGACAGCAGCTATAGTGGAAGCTGCTCTTGTAGGGACAGAACCGGTAAAGTTTGGAAGAAGGTCTAAATAAAGTGCATTGGTTTTGTTTATCCAATTCCACACAAGAGTTGCATTTGGGTCGGGTATAGATTGTATGCAGCTTCCGGAAACCTCAGAGCCTCCTGGAACTGCCTTTCCTATTGTTTTCCCGCATCTCTGCTCAAAGACAAGTGACTGAAGGCTTTCTACTTCTGTTGGGCTTGACCCAGGCGTGCAATTTACAGCGCCTACTTTTGTGGTGTGGGAAAGCTCCGCTGCCAGCGTCTTCCTCGCAGCATCCCTCGTCGTCGGCACCCCGTGCCATATCCCGTTTTCCTCATCCCACCACGCAACATACAGTTCTTCAGGGTTTTCGTAGTCTTCCGGGTAAGCCAGGGTTACTTTCACAGGCCCTGAGAACTCTCCAGGCGTTAAGTCATAAACCCTTGCCGAAACAACGTTCTGCGGGAAAGCCATGTCTTCCCTGTCAAGCTCCTTAATCGCATATGAAGTTACAGGGTTCCCATCGTAATCAGTAACCGCTATGCCCTGCGCAAACCCTGCCATAAGTGTATGAGAACTCCGATATGCTGCTTGCCTTCCCACCCTCTGTAACAGCGAGCGGGTAGCTGAGGCTTACTGCCACAACAAGCGGCTGTATAGACACAGAAGCCCTTGGAACGCCGGCAGCAACCTTTATTCCCTGTGCAGCGAAGCTCTCAAACCCTCCTGTGCACTCAGTAACACCTCTCTCAACATCATCCCTTATGCCTATCTCGGAGAAAGGAACAAGAAACCCGTTCCTGTCAATCGCCTTATCAGCCTCCTGCTTCAAACAGGAGTTTACAAACACATTCACGCTTGACGCAGCAGCGCTCAGTGCAGCCTGCTCAGA
>JACPBJ010000121.1 GCA_016180375.1 Nitrososphaerota archaeon
CCAATAATTGCTCTCTATATTGCTATGGTTGCGGGGCAAGGAGAACTGGGCATTCATGGAAACAACCAGTGGTTCAATGGCAGGTATTTGATTTTCATAGCGCCGCTTTTCGCCTTTGCAGGAGCATCACTACTAACAATGAGCCCAAGAAAATTAGTGATTCTTCCACTATTCTTCATCCTAATCACCAGCTATGCCTACGCAGGCTACACTCAACCCCTTGCAACAAGAGAACCTGTAGCGATGAAAGATGCTTATGCAGGTTTCACTTGGTCGCAGACGGGTTCTTCTGTAAATCTAGCAGGGGTTCTGAAGGAGTCATACGATGATGGCGCCATACTACTCCTGACAGGTTCTGGGCAGGGACAAAGAATAATGATGCACAGTGAATTGTCGCTAAGGGATTTTCAGGATGTCGCGGCTGGAGAATTCTGGACGGCATCTACAAGGGAGCCGTGGAGCCATGTAAAATGGATAGTCTGGAGCAAGAACCCTGATCCTGATGTCGCTGATTTAATGAAATTCTGGAGCGCCAACTGGAACAGTATTTTGCAGCACTATGAAGTTGCATATGACAACGAGCACTATTCACTTCTCAAGTTGAAAAGATGATCACACTTCTATGAGCTCCTTCGGTGCTGTCGTCAACACTTCAGCTTTGTTCTTTCTGATAACTATATCATCTTCAATTCTCACCCCGCCTAGGCCAGGTATGTAAATTCCAGGCTCTATGGTGAAGACCATGTTCTCTTCAATCGTGCCTTTGAATGCCGGATGAATTACCGCGCCATCATGCACTGCAAGCCCCACCGTATGCCCAGTTGAGTGAATGAATCTCCCTTTGTATTTTGTAGTGTCTATGAACCTTGAAACTTTTTGGTGTATCTCTCCAGCCTTAACGCCAACTCTTGAAGCATCTATGCCGAGCTGATTTGCTTCTCTCACAATTTGGTAAATCTCCCTCTGTTGCTTGCTAGCCTTTCCATAAACAACTGTTCGCGTTATATCAGAGCAATACCTTCTGAATTTTGCCCCATAATCAAAGAGAGCGAAATATCCCTTTCTTAGCTTGACATCTCTTGGAGAGTAGTGGGGCTCTGCCGAATTCTCCCCGAAGGCAACTATAGTGTCAAATGAAGGTCCTTGCGCGCCAAGATCCTGCATCGTTGCGTTTAGGAATGCTGAAACTTTGTACTCCGTAATGCCATCCTTCAGAAAATCCAGTAGTTTTGGAAATGCTTTACTCGCAATCTGAGCCGCTTGTTTTATTGCAGCGATCTCCTGGTCGTCTTTCACCATCCTTGCCATTACTATCGCAGAGCTTACATCCACGAATTTGGCCTTTGGATAGAGTTTTTTCAAGTCTTCAAAGTTCTTGTGAGTAAGCTCATTTGAGTTGATGCCTATCGAGAATCCATTGCTGGACCTTGCTAGGTCTTTTTTCAGCATCTTTGCCAAATGATCTCTATCTTTGAACGTAATTACCTGAAACCTGTCTTTGCCCTTCAGCGCGCTCTGCTCTTCCAGCTTAGAGGTGTAGACCCTAGTTTCTCCGTCTGGGTAAGATGCTAATGCGCATCCTTCGAACAAGCCAGCTTCAAGCCCAGTTATGTAGAAGAATGAAAGATCAAGATGAGGCTCGGTGCCATTCTTCAGAAGAATAAGATCAATCTTCTCCTTTACATTGGATTCTGCAATTTTGAAAATTTTCTTTATTCTCTGCTCTGTAAAGTTAGCAGGCATGAAATGGTTTGAATCCTAATGCCCAGAATTTATGGATATCCTAATGTTGACGATACAATCGCCTGATCTACTCACATCCTTGGCTCATTGAGTATGATACTCAATTACTGTTTGCAAAAAGCGTGCCCCTGCATGCAAACTACTAGGGGGTCTATACATTAGATCGAATTTCTCTTTTTGATTGCTTCATGTTGCATAGAAAGCTCTTACAATTGTATGAGATCAATGTTGTTTTTATGATCAATCTCAGATTGGTAAATGAGTCGAGTACTCTACTGACAGAGAATGACATCTTACCGCTTGCGCATTCTCAGTACTGCGATGGCCGCCACTATGATTACCACAACTCCTATCCCGCCAAGCGTGAGGTTGTCCGGGTACGGCTCTGCCTTCGCCTGTTGGGGATCTGGCTTCGGTACTTCGGCAGGTTGGGGAGGTGGGGGCACAATTGGAGGTATGGGTTGTGGCTGAGGAACTTGTTGAGGAGCTGGTGGAGGTTCTGGTAGCTGCGGTTGTGGTCTTGGTTCGGGCACTGAAGCAGGGGGCTGAAGCTGGGGAGGGGCTGGAGGAGGCGCTACCGGTGCTAGTGGCGGAGGGGGTGGAGGAGGAGCTGGTTGGGGCGCCGGAGCCGGTGTGGCTTGAGATGCTTCTCTCGGAGCAAAGACCTCGTTCGCTTGGCTGACAGTCAGTCCTGGCCTTGGCCCGCCTCCTATTACAAAGATCTGGTTCTTCACTGCTACTGCCGCAAGTCCGTGCCTTGCTGTAGGCATCGGCTGTCTAATGATCCAAGTGTCGTTAGATGCAAAATACTGTTCGTTATTTGCGAAGGTGCCTGTGTTTGCCTCTCCTCCATAGATGAAAATCGTGTCTTGGAGCGATGCTCCTACTATTCCTCCCCTCTTGGACGGCATCGGAGCCTTCCTTGTCCATTTATCCTGCTTGGGATCGTATTCTTCGTTAATGTCCATATTGCTTGGCAGACCTCCCTGCCTGCCTCCAATTACGTACATTTTCCCGCTGGCAACTCCTGATGCTAAATGCTCTCTGGGGGTCGGCATTGGAGCTTTAGTTTTCCAAGTGTCAGTCAATGGATCATAGGCTTCATTGGTGCCTAGGGTTCTATCTGCCTGCCCTCCTGCAGCATAAAGAATTCCATCGATGAATTGAGCCGTCAGTGCTCCTCTCGCCGTTGGCATGTCTTTTCCCCGAGTCCAAGAGTCTGTCTTTGGGTCATAAATGTAGAGCCTGTTTGAAGGGCCCCATCCCTCAAAATATCCCCCGATTACGTATATCTTGCCAGCATGTGATGTGATGGCGACATGATGAAGTGCAGCAGGAAGCGGAGATGCAATAGACCAAGAGTCAGTAATCACATCATAGACTTCGACCTTGTCCAGAGTCTGCCCATTGGCTCCGAACCCTCCAACAACGTAGATTTTGTTTTCAATGGCTGTGGCTGCGTTCTCCGTCCTTGCGGTTGGCATTGAAGCTTTTGTGGACCATTCTGAACCTTGTCCATGGCTGAATCCTATTGATACCAATAGAAGCGCTATGACAAAGAGTGCGACAGATAGTCGCATTGCAATTGATAGTAGCTAAAGACATCTAAAAAGCTTCTTTTCAACGGTTCTGATAACCCGTAGGATATACCAGCCTGTATGTAGAGCTATAGGCCCCCCGGTTCTGGTAACTCTGCGAGAGGTTTCTTTGTACGGTTTGTTCATACAGTTTCTACCAACAGCGTACTAAGCATGGGGGCCCCTATCGTTTGACTAGGCCTAGAGGGGGGTATAAAAAGCGGATAAACGGATCTCTCGAAGAGTTACCAGGACCGGCCACACTTACATATATAAACTCAAAACATGAGAGCGTCTGCTCACAGCAGAGTTATTAGAACCTATGGCCGGTTAAGGTTAACCGAAGTCCTTCAACCTATTTTGTTCTATAGGGCTTGACATGTAACATTAGATTTACAATCGGAGTTGTTAACGAGGCTCACATTCGCACAATACAGTTGGTTTCTCGCAACCAACACAGATTTTTAATATTCCATCAACATAGAACCGTCTTCCACATTTACTGATTTGACACAATGAGTTGATTGGCCAAATATGGAATGATAAGCCTTCTGCAATCTTATTCTATAACTTTTTTCTAGTCATAACCGTTTGTTATCTAGAAGTTAGCTAATTACTCCGAATTTAGTATGTATTAACAACTAATGTTTTAGAACCCATAACAATTCGGTTTAAACTGTTATTCATAATGCACCCCCAAACTCTTAGCAAACTTCTATGGTTAATAGAAATATTAACTTGGTCAATGCGGGCATTAACTCGCCAATTGCGGGGGTCGCCAAGCCAGGTCAAAGAGAGCCTTGCTCGTGAAGGCGTAGGACTGAGGCTCCTATCCCTTAGGGGTTCGTGGGTTCAAATCCCACCCCCCGCACTCAAATACTATCATATGCTCATACAAAGAATCGATCAATGACAGCTCTGATAAAGTCAGGGTCTGCAACTTCCTAACTCTAACCGTATCCTGATCATGTGAGAGTAGGAGGCATATGATAATAGGAAACTTCTTAAGGTAGGAATTATGAGTTAGATTCGCACTTGACAGAGGAAGTTGTGGTTACAAGACGCGGGCAGACCACTATACCTGCCCCCATAAGAAAGAAACTTGGCATTAAGGAGGGCGTAAGACTGAAAGTGGAGACTGAGGGTGAGAAAGTCGTCTTCACTAAGATTCCGTCTCTTTTTGATCTGGCCGGAACCAGCAAACTTACACGCGAAGAAGCCTTCCAGCTTCTAGATAAAATGCGGGAAGAGGAATAATGCTATTTGAGACCCGATACTTTTGGGCCATATTCACTGCAAAGAATCCAGAATATGTAAACAAGCTGAAAAAGATTTTCGAGGCCTCCAAGACTCGATTCGCCTCCTCCGTAAGCATTTATGAAGTGTACAAACTTACGTTGGCACATGAAGGCAAGACGGTTGCGGATCTGCGTGCAACCACGATTAAGAAGCAGATGACAATAGTGGACATAGACTCACAGATCGCTGAAGAAGGAGCTATGATCAGTCATAGGCTAAGAATTCCCATGGCCGACGCGTTGATAATGGCAACAGCAAAGGGGCTCCGTGTCCCATGCGTTACTGATGATCCGCATTTCACCGAGGTAAAGAAGGTCTGGGTTTGAAACATCAGGTAATTTGCCAGTAAATTAAGGTTCAAATCCACCCCCCGCACTCCGTTTGATTCCATGACAATCAAACTCCAATCATTTGCAGGGGCATAGCATTAGTTTGGCTACAAACGCCCTCTAGATTAAACTGCAGAATTACAAGGCCCTCCATCTCGAAAGTCTTAAATCATACATCATGTCCTACAACACGTAGGACATGCCGACAATAAGTGTTAGAATCTCGGAGAAGGAGAAGAAGGAGCTGGTTCAATATGGGAGCCTATCCAACTCCATCAGGGAAGCCCTACGCCTCTACCTTGACAGCAAAAAGTCCCGGCAACTTTTGCGTAAGCTCGAAGAACTTCAACGAAAGAACCCTGTGAAGACCACAAAGCTACAGGAAGTTAGACTGATCAAGGAGGACAGAAACCGCTGATAGTTGCTGATAGCAGCTACATCGTGGAGGGCCTTCTTAAGAGGAAAAAGCTGCTGGAAGAGGACCAGATTCTCACACCCGATCTAGCACTATATGAAGTAGCTAACTCCATCTGGAAGCATCAACATATTCTAAAGGATTTGGAGGACGGTCTACCTTACGTATCGATTCTCTATGGGATGGTAGACTCAGGGGCAATAAGAACGGTGCAACCTGATGAAGAACTTTTGCGAAGGTCATACGCAATGGCTGCGAGAAATAGGGTATCTGTGTATGACACGATCTTCGTCTCGCTCGCTCTGGAGATAGATCTAGAATTGAAGACCTTTGACGGGCAGCAGAGTAGGATCATACGACTTGAGGCCAAACGGAAGTGATCTGAAGTTCTGTTTACCGGTTGGAGACAGGTAAAGGCCAGATAAAAATTTCTTTCGTTGATAGGTCTCAAGGACTGGGACTCCCTCTTGGTTCGTGGGTTCAAATCCCACCTCCTCGCATTATTTTGTTGTCAGATCAGTTACAGATGTGTTGAATCCGCAGCTCTGTTTTGGAGTCGTATAACAAGAGATATTCGAATGATTGGGTAGATAGTGAAATAACATGAGTATTGAGTTCTCAAAACACTGGAAGCGAAAAAGACAGTATCGTTCAGATATTAGCGATAAGATTCTGCTTGTCGTTATAACACGTGGCCATAAGTCTAAAGACGCATATTGGTCCGGGGTTATGAACTCTACTCTGCAGGTTCCTCAAT
>JACPBJ010000045.1 GCA_016180375.1 Nitrososphaerota archaeon
TCCTCGCCATATTACACAGGGGCGTTCTATCCCCCTATACGGGAGGAGTCATGCGTGTACGAGCGTGCTCTTTGCAAACATCACGAGTATTATACTCAATTAGTAAGTTACTTTGTTCAGCTCTTACTATTGTATCAAGTACATACTGCAAATGTACAATGACTCCCGGGGATAGATGTGCATATGCAGGGGAGCAAGTTTCGCTGTAAATAATTCCCCTTTCGGCTTGATAATGAATACAGGACTAAACGAGAAACCACAACATCTATATTAGGTAGCCGAAAATTTCTGTCTCCATCTAGGGATAGCAAATGCCAGTCAGCAAGGGCTACAGAAGAAAGACTAGGAAACTTTTCCGAAAGAGAAGCCAAGTAAAAGGACTCTCAGCATACCTGAGGGTATACAATTCAAATGATAAGGTTACCATCGACATAGATCCGACACAACCAAAGGGCATGCCACATAAGCGCTTTCAGGGATTAGTTGGAAATGTTTCGAAAGTCATGAGAAGATCATTGGAGATTGAAGTAAAAGTAGGAGATAAGGTGAGGAAGATAAATGCCAGAGTAGAGCATGTCAAGCCTTTAGGAGTGAAGTCTGAATGAAGGAAGTCAAAGGCAAGAGAACTATAACAATACCTGAAGTCAAGGACATACTGGACGGGCTCGATCCTGAAACCATTGATCAATTGCAGAAGAGAACCAAGGATTACGCAGAAAAGTTTGAGAAAGTTGACGCAAAATCAGCTCAGAAGGCTGTTGAGAAACTTGTCGACGAATGTAACCTGACCACCGAGGAAGCTGCTGAAGTAGTCAATATATTACCAAAGAGCATCCCTGAGCTAAGGGTCTTTGCTGCGGGCTGGAAGAAACTCATAACAACTGAAAATCTGGAGAAGATATTACGCATCCTCAGGGAAGCTTCCTGACAAATTTTCTTATCGTGTACATAACGGGGCACCAACAGTAAGACTTAAAGGAAAGATTCGCTGCTTTAGCTAAAGCGAAAGGGCAAATGCACATGCTACATCCCAATGGTAATCTTGATTCTATCCCATTCATTACGAGGATGTAGTATCAACTAAGACAAGGTTAGCAAATTTGAGCAGCATATCATTGCCCAAAAAGTACGAAGAATACGCATACGTGCTAGACTTTATTCCGCACGGCCGATCTACAATCATCAAAGGCAGAGAAGGACCCATGGTGCTTGCAGTCGGGGAGGAGCGCCTTACTCTTCTTGAAATTCTTGCAATGGACAATGTCACCTTTGATGCTGGCGAAAGAATAGCCATAGGGAAGGAAGGCAGGTCGAAGATAATCAGCGTGCTTGGTCGATTATCCTATGAAGAGCTGGATCAAGAGGCGAAGAACGAACTGCCTACTGTGATCGAAGCGATAGTGCAGAACAACGAGGCTAAGTATGTTGCCTATTTCAACGAACTGCAAGCTGTAACTCCAAGGCTCCATGCGTTAGAGCTGATACCGGGCATAGGGAAGACGTTCATGATGGAGATAGTGAAGCAGAGAGACAGGCAACCCTTTACCAGTTTTGAAGACCTGCAGAAGAGGGTAGGCATCAGAGAGCCTGCCAAGGCCGTTGCGAAGAGGATACTTGAGGAGATAACCGGAGGCTCTAGGATAAACCTCTTCGTAAGAAGGTAGCTAAGTAGTTTCTCCGAAGATTCTCTTGCCGCAGTTCGGGCAGACGGCCTCTACCCGTTTGACTTCTTTACTGCAGTGAGGGCAGTTGATCCACCTTCTGCTAATCATGTACGTCACGCCGCCTACTAGAATGAAGAGGAGTCCGAAACCTTCAGGGATCGGGGTTCTCTCTTCAGATGGTCCCCTGATGCCTATGAAATCCGAAAATAGAATGAATCCGAGAATTAAGAAAACAACCGCGGCTAACTGGTACATCCGTCTGCTGATTAGAGGTGGTTTATAGGCTAACGTCCTAGACATGCCCAGCAAGGCATGATGGTGAATGGTAGATAAGCAATTCGTATAAAATGAAGAATTTCGGAAAGCCTATGATTTGCATGAGTTCGCCAATATTACAAATCGGAATTGTTCTTACATCAATTCCCAGATGATTTGTTTAGCAATCAAAAAAGGCAGAATCCTAAATTCATACAACATAAATAATGAATTCGCATGATCAGAAAATTGTAATGGCTCAGGCTCCTGCGGGGATTGCTCTAGAAAAAGGGGAACGTGTAGAATGGGTCGGCCGGATGAGTTACAAGGCAAATCTCGGACTATTAATTCTCGGTATTCTGACAGTATGGTTGTTCTTGCTAGGACTGTTCTTCTTAGTCCTCGTATACCTTAGGGTCAAATCCACACACTATGCTTTGACGAATCGGAAGGTCTATTCAAAGTATGGTCTTATTGGGAGGAGGGTAACGGAGTCTCCAATTTCTTGGGTGACTGATATTCAGGTAAATCAAGGATTTCTTGCAAGATTTCTGAGTATAGGTACCTTGAGAATTAATACGCCGGGTTCTGCGGGCTACGAGATCGTATTCCTTGGCATCAGCGACCCTATGAATGTTAGAGCAAGAATCGCTGCCTTGACGCAAGGATTGAAAAACGCAACGGAGCTAAGGGACAAGATCAAGCGATTAGACGAGGAATACGAGCTCGGGAGAATCGATGCGACTAGGTTTGCATCTCTCAAAGCAAAATATCAGCAGGACTTGGCAAAATACGAAGCTCAGACGTAAGCCGTATAATACAAAAACTCCTAAGAGTGCAGGAATCGCCGTTTTGCTCAGACCGGAGCAAGTCTCTGGCTGACAGCGCCGGCATGAAGGTCGAAATAGATATTCCCGGTAACTTACACAAACTCTTAGATAACTTTGCCATCCTTCATGGATACGAACCGAAGCAATTCATCAGCGAAAGCGTAATCGAAGCAGTCACACTGACACTTCAAGCCGATAATGACAGCGACTTTCTCATTGACAGACAGAGAATCAAGGAAGTCTATCAGCTCAGGAATGGAGCGGAGGGAAAAAGACGCATCAGACACGGGAGGCAGCCGGGTTATGACGATAAAAAGGAAAAAAGAAGGCCGGAGAGCAGGGACTTAACGCATGAATTCCCTCCTCTTTTTTATTTTAGTGTTGAAATTCTGAAAGTTGCATTTCTCATCAGCCTTTATTTATATACCATCCCCCCAAAACAATTTTTATGCGGGGGCGGGATTTTCAATAATGGTGCTAGATTCTTGCTCCTTTGGCCGTTCGGGGGTAGAATTGGTTCTGTTTGATGAACGCCGTTCATCAGACTTCCGTGCAATAACCTTAACTTGGTCCTTGTATTGTTCGGGAAGACATTTCCAAACCCACCGCTCAAGAAATTGTACGAATTCGGACAATTGTTTGGCTCCTATCATCGTGCAATTTCAACAAGACGCACAGGAAATTATACGTCAACGTATAATTGGTTTGACTCCTATCGTAGTACAATTCTAACCCTCTACCCCAAATGCCATCACAAGGCAAACACCATATAGACAGGCCTGTCTTTCAAGATTGCAACGTTATCAAAAAATTTTTTAAATAGAGCTGTTGTTCTGTTATTCCATTCACATTCACGCGATACCTTAAAAACCCGATCTACAGGCCTCTAACTCGGACCGAGAAAAGACGGGCCGGAGGGTGTGTTATCTAGTGGAAAAATAACCGCTTAGGCTTTTCGTCTAGCCTGGTAGGATACCACTTTGGCATGGTGGGGGTCGAGGGTTCGAATCCCTCCCGGTCCACCAAAATCAATTCAATT
>JACPBJ010000046.1 GCA_016180375.1 Nitrososphaerota archaeon
GTTGGCAGAGGAGAAGAGTTCGCCGTGGTTTTTGCTGCGATTGGTGTGCAGAGCAGCGAGGCCAGATTCTTCAGACGTTCATTGGAAGAAAGCGGCGCAATAAAGAGGAGCACTCTCTTTCTGAATCTTGCAGATGACCCTGCAATCGAACGAATCATTACGCCCAGAGTCGCGTTGACAGTCGCGGAATACTTGGCATTCGATCTGGACATGCACGTGCTTGTCATCATTACAGACATGACCAACTATGCGGAAGCGCTCAGAGAAATCAGCGCGGCAAGGGAGGAAGTTCCTGGAAGGAAGGGCTACCCGGGATATCTGTACACAGACTTGGCAACCATTTACGAGCGCGCGGGAAGAATAAAGGGCAAGAAAGGCAGCATTACACAGATGCCCGTACTCTCAATGCCCTCAGACGATATTACCCATCCTATCCCTGACCTTACAGGATACATCACCGAAGGGCAGATAGTTCTTGGAAGAGACCTGTACAGAAAGGAAATCTATCCTCCTATTAATGTGCTTTCATGCCTTAGCAGACTCATGAAGGACGGTATCGGCAAGGGTAAGACTAGAGAGGATCATCCAGAGGTTGCAAACCAGCTCTATGCGGCATATGCCAGAGCACAAGAGCTCAGAGCATTGGCAGAAATCGTTGGAAGGGCCGGACTTGCAGGAACCGACTTGAAGTACCTTGAATTCGGTGACATGTTCGAGCAGAAGTTCCTCAAACAGGGCGCCGAAGAAAACAGAACGCTTGAAGACACACTCTCAACATCTTGGGACATCATGAGCGCCCTCCCCGAAAACGAGCTGACAAAGATAAGGCAGGAATACGTAAGCAAGTACAGAAAGAAGAGCGCCTAGAGGGAAAACCTTGTCCGTTAGCTCAGGCCGCAGACCTCTACCAACAAAGATAGAGCTGATAAGGGTCAAGAGGAGCCTTGCAGTTGCAAGGTCGGTCTACAAAATCCTCGAGGACAAGAGAGATGTATTGTTGAAGAGGATCGACGAGCTGATTCAGCAGGCAGGCAATGCCAGAGAAGAGATGTCCGCTCCTCTTGCAGATGCATATCGATCACTGTTCAACGCATACTTGGGAGTCGGGCCTGCTAAATTGGAGTCAATTGCAATGACAACTCCTACGCAGGTCAGCGTGGATGTCAACGTCAGAACCATAGTAGATGTTAAAGTCCCTACGATAGCAATCGCAGAGAAGGATGTTGGCTTAACGTATGGATTCGCGGATACGACATCAAGTCTTGATGATGCGACCAAGATGATGAGGACGGTTCTGCCAAAAATCTGCAAGGCTGCAGAGTATGAAAATGCCATCTTCAGCCTTGCGAGAGAGCTTGAGAAGACTCAACGATTGATCAACGCTCTGGAATACATAATCATACCGGGCTATCAGGACGCCATGAAATTCATCTCTGCTACGCTGGAAGAGAGGGAGAGGGAGGACTTCGCTAGGTTAAAGCATGTCAAAGCGGTATTGGAGAAAAAGAAGGAGGTGATGTAGATGGCTGATGAGAAAGTAAGTCGCGCCTTTGAAAAGGCTAGAGCTGAAATTGAGAGGAAACATCAGGAGAGCATCAAAGTCATCGAGGGTAGAATCAAAGAAGTACAAGAGAAAACTTATAAGAGGTTAGAAAAGGAGACGTAGGTCAAAAACAGGTGCTCATGAAAGATGAAGATCAGTTTGCTGGTTCTAGGATTGTCACTCGTTGCTCTTTCCGTTGGCGTAGTTCCTGCGTTTGCAGTTGAGGCTGCTCCAGAAAGTAGTGCTCTACCAAAGTCTTTCCCTGCTGCGATTGCGTTCGCCGGCGCGGTTCTGGCTGCTGGCTATGCCATTGCAAAGGCAGGTTCTGCAGGTCTCGCTGCAGCAGCAGAAAGGCCGGAGCTGAGGACACTGGCGATTATCATCACGGCTCTCGGAGAAGCGCTGGCAATTTACGGTATAGTCATCGCGATCCTTCTGTCGGGTTAGATCGTTTCCCTAAATTGTGGCGGTTCGCTTCGCCGCCACGTATGCTATTATCAGAGAAACAAGGAGCCCTAATGTCGAGAAAGTAACTGCCATTATGGCAGAGCCTCTAAGACCGATCATCTCTCCGACATAGAAACCAAGGAATACGCCCCCCAGCACTAACCCAGCAATCACGATGGGAAGCACAACAAGAAGTATTGCGACCCGCCTCCTCAGACGAGCTTTGTCAACAGGCGTCAAATCTCAGCCGTCAACTCCTCTGGCTGCAGTATTCTGGCGCAGTACTTGCATTGAAGCAGTGGAGGCTCCTTTTCAAGAACGTAGATCTCCGGAGTTATCGGCTCCCTCCTGTTTGAAATGCAGGTGGGATTTGGGCATTTGAAAACGCCGACGAAATTCTTTGGAAGTTGCACAGAGCGCTTCTCGACTATCTTGTAATCCCTTATGATGTTCACAGTCGCCCTTGGAGCAATCAGAGCTAACCGGTTAGTTTCGCTGGCTTTGAGAAAACGGTTTTCAACCTTTACGATATCCTTCTTCCCCAATTTCTTGCTTGGGACATTCATGCCTACGCTAACAACATCTCCTTCATTCCCCCTTATGTTAAGAGCAGAAAGAACCATCAATGCACGTCCAGCCTCTATATGGTCAAGGACGGTGCCATTGCGTATCCTTCCAACAAGCAGAGTATCTTCCGACATTCTCTGTGATGCTAACAGGACTCCATTTAATTGCTTTGCCTGAGCACCTGTATGTGTTTAGACTCTCAAGTTCTTATGATTAGGCTGGATAGTTGCGGTGCATGTCCCTGTGCAAAAGATACTAAAGGGTTGCAATACAGAGCTCAGTCATGCAATGATAGACCCCCCCTTACATATATAAACTCAAAACATGAAGCAAATTGTTCTTTGTCATTTCAGGTCATTTAAATTCAAAAATCATATCCCAGAATATTAGTATTGTACCCACTATAAGACGAGTACTAAGCAGCATAAAGAGTATTGTTCTGAGGAGTTGAGTACTTTACTCTTGGGCATGTCTGAGAGGTTAACAATCGCCGGTTGTGCCGATTTTTGATCCAGTCATAAGAGCATAAAGTGTTATAAGAAAACGGATAGGTTATTGCAATGATGGCAAAGAACAGGTTCAGGATATACCTCGAAAAGGACAAGGAGACAGGCTTGGTTGCGGCCAGATGCTTGGAGATCAGCGCATTCAGTCAGGGTAAGGACGAAAAAGAGGCTCTTAAGAACATACGGAAAGCCATAAAGCTGCATCTTGAGACAATTGATAAAGAAGTTTCTCGGAAGAAGCTGGTAGGAGTCGAAGTCTGATGTCAAAGCTTCCGAGGAAGCTTTCTGGCAAAGACCTTATCAAAACCTTTCAGAAGTTCGGCTTTGTTGTAGTTCGGCAAAAGGCAAGTCATGCTTTTCTGCAGCATAAAGATGGCAGAAGGCTCACGATTCCTGTTTATGATCGTGCCTGTTAACCTGCTTAACTGGATACTTGCAGAAGCTAGAATATCTAGGGAAGAATTTCTTAAGATGTTTGAATAATCTATGTCTGGGTTCTTAATCGCCTGATCTCTTGCAGCTCTTCTAATCCCTGCTCGACTTGGATTCTTTCCTCTTTTGAGAGTTCAAGGATGTCGTAGATAACTTCGTCAAGCTGGTGCTGAGCTTTCCTTTCTTCTGCTATTGCTTGCTGGAGCTTTTCTTCTGCTTGTTTTTGGAAAAGGCCTTTTTCTTTC
>JACPBJ010000047.1 GCA_016180375.1 Nitrososphaerota archaeon
ACATTCACACCGAGAATTCCCAAAAAATGCGTCGCATCATCATCCCCTAGGAGACGTGCCAACTCATTCTGAGCGAAAAATGGCGCAAGGTTTTCCGATGATGGTTTTTCTCCCTTTCCGCCACTTACGGGTACCCACTGACGCGTGCGTAGTGCTTCGAGCCACACAGATGGATATATCTGATGTGTAGACCCGCAGCTGCACGCTACCGTTGTGGGTTTTTTCCAACTGGCATCGTTCTTAATTAGGTTGTCTAAGATAAACGATAGGAACCTTGCAGCTCTTTCCTTGCCACTAATCCTATCCATTACTCCCCAATCTTTATCCTCTAGGAATGGGACAGTCGAAACGTGAACTCTATCCTTTGACTTGTGATCTCCATCGTCACTCTCATTTATCTCCTCAAATGACAACGCCCTGACCTGTTTGTCACTTAGTAAGACAGCCTGAGCAAATGATAGATTTTGAAACACAAGATTGCTCTCTTCGAGTAGACTCCAACACTCTTGTCCCAAATTGGAGTAGATATTAGAGAGAATTGCCCTGGGTGGAAACACATCGATGTGCTTTTTGTTCTCTTCCTTCCAAATAGCTTCAGGTGTGAGGAATTTGTTCTCAGCCGAAAATGAATATAGATAATCACCTTCGCCAATATCTTTCCCATGAGTAAGCACTGGAAAGGATTCACGTATCTCTTCAAATTTTTTTCCCTCGATCAACCATTGAAATAACTTGACATTTGCTTTTTGATAATTCTCCTTCTGGTGATCTGCCTTTGACTGATCTTTTATTCGCTTCAGAGTTTCGAGAAGAATTTCTTTTTCGGTACGGCTATTAGTCAAGGCAGCGCTGACAACACCGTTCATCAAGAGTTCTGTGCGCACATAATAGCCCAACATAGTAGCAATGTCTTTCAGTTCTTCTGAAATTTCGGAATCTCGGTACAGGCCTTTTCTGGTTCGAAAGATTCCGTTCTGATCAGACAAAATTCTTTGCTCATCAAATAATGTATCCTTCTTCAGCATCTGAATTAGTGTTAGCAGGTCATTAAGCCACTCGATCGCAGAGCTCCCCTCTATTGACGATTGAAGGTCATTGAGATTTCCATTCTCCTCAGCAATCTTGCTCAGCTTTTCAATCGTTAAGACTTCGGCAAATGGTTCTGACTGTTGCTCCTCAGAAGACTGATGTGCTAGCCATTCTGATAATATCTCTTCCCAAGTTTCAGCATATTCCTCGGTAGGCGTAGATTTCGGAAATACCTTCGCTGCAAGCGCCCACATCTTCTTCAACTTCTCTTGTCGATTGGGACCGTCCTGAATACCTACGAGAATTGGAATCTTCGAGTCTTTTGGTGGAATTGTGCCATTCTCAGTTGATAAAACGCTTCTGCTACGTATTTTTTCTATCAGAGTTCTAACCAATTGTTCCATCCATGTTTCATCTAACCATTTAGAATAATTGCTGCGAACCTTTTCCAGTTCCGGGAGTCTGGCTACATTGTGAAGATCGCCATAACCCCCCTTACTGAGAAGTTCGAAGAATTCGTCGAGAATTCCAAAGGCAGTTTCAATTATCTGTCTGTTTCCCTTCACATCTTCTTCTTTGATTCCGCTTGTGAGAAGAGCTCCTTCTCTATCCTTGGTGGGAACGAATCCGGAATTAGATATTAGAAATGGCGAGGGAAAACCGTTAGATCCAATGAGTGGAAGTGGGTAATACAGCTTTGGAATATCAATAGTGTTCAATACAGAAAGCATTCCATTCTTCCGTGTAAGAGGAACTGCCACAGATGTCTTGTCGCGCCGAACTACAATTAGGGAACAAATTTTGCTCTCTTCTGGGATGCCATTATGAATGAGGTTAATGTCTATCAAACTAGAGTTCGAAGATTCTTTTGCGCTCCAGACAAATTCTCCTCCAGCCTCCTTGATGGAGATGGACCGAAGCCTCTTGTCAAACGCTAAGATAATTGGAGCGGTTTCTATTAGAATGCTTATTCCTTTGCGATAGATGTCTGCCTGTTCAGGAGTTTCAATATGGTACTCGTAGCTCGTATCTAGTCCATTATTGTTTTCAACAGGATGCAAAGATTTCCGTAGTTGATCCCAGGTGTCCTTCATCTTGTCTGTCAGTTGCTTAACACCGTCAGCGTCTCTATCAAGAATAAATTTGAATCCCTGCATGTCACGGAGGGTGCCCTTGACGTTGACACGTGGAGAGAGAAGGTGACTGGCAAGGAAACCTGTACCTAATTTTCCGCTCGTTCCCTCGGAGTCTAGCTTCGTTGAGCCATGATAGATAAGATGAATTAGTTCCTCTTCCGTAAAGGCCCGACCATTATGTGAAAAGAGTAATGTTGACCCATCAAAGTTTATTTTTACATCCACACCGTTTTCTTTCGAAGCGTCCAAGGCATTTTGTATTAGTTCCAAAACCCAGCGCTTCCCATGCGTATCCACATAGGCACGTAGATCTTTTAGCTCACGAAAGATATCTTGCGCTACCGTTTCGTTAAGAACATCATCCTTTTTTGATTCAAGCGCCTCAAGTGACATGGTAACTCCCCTTCAATTATTATTGACTAAGGCGTATTAAACCCTGACTCAATAATAAGAACGCCTATCGGCATTCTCTCCTCGTAACCAACATCTAACACAGAAACTAATTCCTGTTAATGCAACGATACTCTCTCGATAGTGCAATCGAAGAACTCAACGTACTGGAATCTGTCGTAGCGGGAAAAGTCAGAAACTATCTTGAGAAGACCGACATCATCAATGCAGCCAGAGGATTGATTGCAGTAAACAAAGAACTCTATCGAGTAGAAGAGGATGCCCGTAGACTCAGGCTCACAGGACAACTGGATCTAGAGATCTATAATGCCATGACCAAAGGATACAGACTGATTGCAGATAGAATCATGAAGACCGCATACGAGTACATGTGTGCCCACGAAGTTTCTGTATTGTTCAAAGCTCTCAGGTTCACAAACGAAGTTTCTTCATTATCAGATTATCTGAGAGAAGAGGATGAGTGAGTGTTCGGTTATTGCCCAAGATGCAAGGAATATCGAAGTGACGATGGAGAAAGTGCATGGGGCGTCAAAGAGGGAACCTACGGACCAGTCTGCGAGAAATGCGGATCGATTGTTGATATGTATTGGTGATAGTATCGAAATTGATTTCCCAACACTCGAATGCGGACACACCTTTGTGAAGAACATAGGAGCTGGCAAGTGTACCAAATGCAACAAAACATCATGCAGCAAGTGCCTCCAACTCATCAACGGGAATTTGCTGTGCGCTGATTGCTATGCCGATTATGTGAGGAGATCAGGATGTCAGAGCTGTTGAAATGCAAGGTTTGTAATGCGACTGTATTTCGAGACAGACTTCTCGGCACCTGCGGAACTTGCAGCAAGCCAGTATGCGCTCAATGTCAGAGATTCTGTGACGGATGCTCTAGGATTTTCTGCATGCGCGACATCACTGTGAAAGACACTTGGACACAAGGCATGCTCAGAAGGATGAAACTATGCGAGAGGTGTAGACCATTCAGCTGAGCAAATACTGGGTCTGCATAACATGCGGAAGCCTTACTTCGACCATAAGGGGTCTCTGCACCTATTGCTCAGCTCCACTTCCAAACTTTCTCCATTCACCCGAGCCTGAGCAGGT
>JACPBJ010000048.1 GCA_016180375.1 Nitrososphaerota archaeon
GTAGATGTTGTAAGAAGGATAACTGGAGGGGGTGCGGTATACCATGATTTTGATGGCGAGATTACATATAGTATTGCAGGAAGACTAGAGATCTTCCCCAAAGATATCCGTGAATCCTACAAGTTAATTGGTGGTTGGATTATTGATGGTTTAAAGAATCTAGGGATAGAAGCACAATTTGTGCCAGTAAACGATATTGTAGTTAATGGTAAGAAGATTTCAGGAAATGCACAGACTAGGAGAAAAGGCGTTCTACTTCAACATGGGACAATACTTTACGATTTGGATGTCAGAAAGATGTTTTCTTTATTGAAGGTTTCACAAGAAAAAATTTCCGATAAGATGATAAAATCTGTTGAGGAACGAGTCACAAAGCTGCTTAACTTTGGAAGCTTCTCTATAGAGGAAGTATACAGAGCATTGCTGAAAGGATTTACTCATAGCAAGGAATTTGAAATTGGCCAATTGACGCAGACGGAACTTGGTAGGGCAAGAGAACTAGCAGAAACCAAGTATAGAAGCCATGAGTGGAATTTCACGCGATAACTATAACATATATCTACACAAAATACCCCTGATGATGTTCTGGATGTAGGAGATTGCATGAAGAAATAGGGAAGGAGGCTTCGTAGCCTGCCTTCACAGGCGGACTTGCACCCCCTGAGGTTCAAATCCCACCGGACACACCCTATCACTATCTTGAAAAATAAAATGGGAAGGAGGCATCATTACCCGCCGACGATGGGCGTACTCAAACCATTTAATGGATAAAGCTCGCCCCGGCCCACTCCATTAAGTGGTTCAAGTACTGATCTTTTTTCCCACAACCACCTTGCTGTCAGGAAGAACGCTAATGAATTGCCATCCTTGGGCGATTAGCTTCTCTGCGTCTTCTGAGCTTACCACTTTCTGCTTGGGCTCCTGGTTATCCCACCTCCATAAATTTTTGGAGAAGTTCTAGGACCTGTTCCAAGCTTTCAGGTGTAAGCTGAGCGATTTTGGACATCGCTGCTTGCCTTTGTTTTTCTGTTTCATCCAGAGTGAATCTTTCGAGATCCAGATAGGGCTCCGCTCTCTTGAAGGCTTCTTGCATTTCTGATATTAGAGATTCCGGTAGAGTTTGCTTGTTTGTAGTGTATTTCGCCTCTATCGATCCTTTATGCCTCATCCAGAAGACTCTGAAGTCATGCGCGATCGTCCCTTCGATTCAGCTATGAGTAGCTGAGTATCGAAGTATGCTCTGAATAGGTATGGACGGTTCATGAATTGCGGTCTTAGAGACTGCCGTATCTTGCCTCTGCATAGATATCAGATGAGAAGAGTTGCGGATTCGCAGATTTTTGTTATCTGCCAATAATTATTCTACATATCCACTTATTCGAATTGGGAGCCCGCTTGCTTACAGTATGTAGAGTCCTCATTATGTCATTCGTAACTTCCGTGCAAAAGACTTTCCACTCTGCATCATACCTATATACCGAATCTTCCAAACAATAATCATGGCAGAGAAGCCTAGCATTGGCCAAGTCTACAAAGAAGTCAAGGCTATCAGAAGGATTCTCGAGGATTTATCTGAGAAGGGAATACTCCGAGAATTAGATACAGAATCTGTTAGTAAAGAAGAAGGAAAAGAGCTCGACGAAGCCTTAGAAGAGGTCAAGCGTGGTAAATTTGTTCCTTTGCAAAAGGCTAAGCGTGGCTAGTCTTCATTGTTCAGTGTTATTCTCAGCCGAAGGGCGAACAAGTTCCTTCAGGGTTTAGAGCACAAGGTAAGATCAAGTAATCTCATCTTTGGAGGACTTGGCAGACTATCCCTTCAGTCTAAAGCGACATGACATCAAGAAGATCCAAGGTAGGGAGAACACCTTCCGTCTCTGGTCGGTGATCTCAGGACCATCTTCTACATAGATAAGGAGGAAGAGAGAGTCATCATCCTTAAGATAGACTACAGAGAATCCGTCTACCAGTGAATTTGACTGCTGCACCGAAGACATTTGTTAGTGTCCACCAAGAGTCTTAGAGGCTTCACTTTTGGCCTTCTCACTGGATTCACTCTCAACATTAAGACATATTCAATATATGTGTATAATTAATGCACATAAGTGATAGGCTTGGTGAGTGTAACTCTCTCGGTACCTGAGGAGCTTCATAGGCTCATGAAGAAGCATCCAGAGATCGAGTGGAGCGAGGTGTCAAGGCAGGCAATGTGAGAGTATGCCAAGAAGCTCGAAACCCTTGATAAGATTGCGAACAAGAGCAAGATTACGGAGGAAGATGCTCTTGAGATTGGCAGAGCCGTGAAGAGAAGGATTTCTGATAGGTACAGAAAAGCGGCTGAAGGAAGAAATGCTTAAGGCTCGTAGTGGATCCTGATATCATCTTCAGGTTCTTATGCATCTAGTGTGCGTAGCACAGTACCCATCCCCCTACCGTTTTAGCTAAGGCCCCCGCGAAGTGGCCTCTAACGACAGGGGTACCCGCCCCTGAGTGATCCCCTATACTAGGGGAGTCAATATAAAGAGGGAATGACAGCAAGGATCGGCAGATATTCGCCCGCCTACATTTGTCGAGAAGAGCCCGGGGATAGTTGAGCATATGTGCAAGCGCTTGAAGAAAACTCACTTTCCTTTCTTGGATCCCTACCATTGTAACTTCTCTCCTCAGAGTTGGCCTGTGGAGACTCGACTTTTCGGTGTTATTGTACACGCCTGCATATCTTTGACTTCTGAACCTACTGAACGTTCTGAACTTACTGAAGGAGAAGTGGAGCCGACATCATTGTTCGCCAAATGTATAGGATGTTCATCATCAGCACACTTGGCCGTATCTTTCCTTCAGAACCTTCACTTAATTGAGAACCGGGGAACAAGGGGCTTATCCAGAGCCAAAATTCACAGATGGAGGGGCGAAGCCTAGCCTCATGTTGTAATTTGCCAGCCGGGCTGTCGCGACTAGTTTCCTAATGTTGGAAAGCCATATTTGCAAAATGGGCATAGGTAAATGTATTAGTGCACTGGAGCGGAAATCCATGTTCGAATATTCCGGAAAAGGGTTCCTTAACTATGGTTGGGTTCTATGCTACAAATATGGTTCGCAGATCAAGACTTGAAGTCTTCTTGGACATCATAAAGACAGCCGCAATATCTGAAATAAGGCGAACTCACATAATGTACAGGGCCAATATTTCATGGATAGTTTTGAAAGATGCACTTCGGACTTTAGAGGATAAAGGATTTCTGAAAAGCGAAATCAGGGGCAAAGAAATTTACATCTCTCTGACCAAAGAAGGATACAGATTACTTGCGAGGTTTAACGAAATCGAACGAGCCTTCAGCAACGACTCACTAGGAGTGCAGACACAACTCCCGATAAAATCTGCTATAGGATCCTGAAGATCTTGCGACCGATGGGCTAGCGGATATCCGCAATGAGAGAAGAAATCTTATGGATTGGCCCCGGCCCACTAAAACATCGCTAAAAGTGGTTCTGATAACTAAAATGAGTATTGAACCTAATTTCAAACATGATGGACTCCAGATACCCAATTAAGTTATCAGAACCTTACGATGTAAGCATTTTATAATCTACTGTTCTAAGAGCGTACTAACATGGCCAGGGCTGAGCAGATAACCACGGACAGGAAGACAATGAGAGAGATACTCAGATTCATGGAGGAGGCAGTTAAAGAAGGCCTCAATAGAAAAGAGATAATGAGCCAGATAGACCTAATGCTCGATATGTCAGCACAGAGACACATTAGGCAGAGCGAGAGGGAAATAAGACAAGGTAAAGCCAAGAGTTTCAAAAGTACTGGGGAAGCAATAGAATGGCTGCATTCAGCGGAAGAATAGTTCTCTTGGGCCTAGGCTCGAAAGGGAAAGCCGATAGGATTGCCCTGGATTCTCATGCTGACGCCAACAATCAAAAGGGGGTACAAGAACCTTAGCAGCGATCTTCAGAGAAAGGTGGATCAAGCTCTCAGCGAGTTAGTAGTATCCGATGATCCTCGCTCCTTGGGAGTTAGAAAGACAGGTAAGTGGAAAGGAGTCTTCACTTACGAAATAGGTACAAGATACAGAATTTTCTACAAGGTAATTTTCGAGCAGAGAACAATACAGGCGTTACATATAGGAGGGCATGAGCTGTACTGAGAGATTAGCAAGGAATCTAGCAGTCACCTATATTACCTGAATCCCTTTCGCCTCCGCAGGCGAGGAGATTGGTTGTTTAGTAAAAAGACGGGGAGGCACCATAACCTGCCGCCATGGGCGTACTCAAACCAATTAATGGATAAGGGCCGCCCTGGCCCATTAAAATAAGCCAAATTCTTGCTGTTTTTGGACTAAAAGAGGCTGATTATGGAACATTACCAGAATCCATTTCCAATCCTATCAGACGCACAGACGGTAGCGGCTTCGGTCCCTGTGTAGTCTGACTGCTTCATGACCAGTTCGACCCAATTGGTTGATTTCTGGTTATGCCAGCGGGTCTACACTTCCTTATATTCTCCGATCATCTGCAACAGACCGATGGTGGGTAGGGCACTTCTGTTACTTGCCATGTTCTTCATTTCGATTCAGGCACAGGAGGTTCTGGCCGATGGTTACATCCCTCAGAGGCTTATTTTCACACTGTATGATGATGGGAAGACAGGGATAGAATATGGGGTGATCGCAGACGCCTCCCAGAGTACGGTCAAGATCCCGCTTTTTGGTTCACTTTACGAGACAATCTTGGTCACCAATGAACGGGGACTTCCACTGGACTATATGGTGGAGAAGGATGGAATTCTTGTTGACTCGCTTGGTTCATCACAACTTAAGATTACCTATTCCACATCCGAATTGACGAGCAAGACAGGCAGGATATGGACGATTAAGATAGATTCACCTTTAGACTTCAGAGTCGTTCTTCCATCGGATTCTACCATAGTTGGCTTGACTTCCCCTCCAATAACAATCTCCGTCGTTGATGGGAGGCAATTACTCACTCTGCCTAAGGGGGCCCAGGAGGTAAGCTACATGATCGGTCCAGTCGGAAGTAAGGAGGAAGCGATGCTTCGAATAAACGAAGCAGAGGAGGGGATAGCTGGGGCGAAGGCAAAGGGGATCGAT
>JACPBJ010000149.1 GCA_016180375.1 Nitrososphaerota archaeon
TATTCCTGGCTTTCACCGCATTCGCAGTTTTGTGGCAAGCGGCCGGCACATACGGCTACACAAGCCCTGATCCAGGTATCTATACCGCCAGAGCTTGGTGGACTTACCTCTTCTCGTATTTTCGAACTATATTGCTCTACACATTCATTATGGTCTTTGCAAGCCCCAAGATGGGTCGACTTAAGTATACACTTGTTCCTGTGTATGGCGCTGCTTTTGTACAGATTGGGATGCTATTTCTGGATCCCAAACTTATCTTTACACGCCCCCGAAATACGCCATTAGGATTCTCTGCCGGGGCTGGATTAGCCGCGCCATACCTAAACCCCTATGGGATAAATTTGGACGGTGTGATCACCTATGGGTTAATGATAGCTGTGTTAGTTCGACGCTACCCGTTCCAATCTCATATTCTAAAGGGCCAGATGCGATATCTAATTGCGGGTGTAACATTGAGTGCGGGAGCCCGCTTTGCATTTTATCTTTCCCAGTATTTGGCGGGAATCAGCCTTCTTCCTTATCTGAGCTCTGCCGGGGCGGTGGCGATATTACTTGGTCTGAAGAAGCATGGATTCTTTGATATTACACCAATAGCAGAAATGCGATCAGAGATCCCGTTAAGGTACAATTTGTCGCAAGGATTTGCATATTTGGCCTTTGAACCTGAACCAAAACAGTCCTTCGAAGTTTTTTCAAACTTGGCTCTAAATGAATACTACGGTCTATGCATTACCAGATCTTCTCCAAGCAGCATTCGCGGAACCTATGGTTTGAAAACAACACCGATTCTATGGTTGACTGAAGAGAAAAGCGATAATGCCCTTGCTCCTTCCGATCTGCACGGGCTTCTAGTGACGATCAAAGCCTTCTTACAGAAAGCAGAGCGTTCTGTAATAATGTTGCATGGATTCGAATATCTAGTTTCAATTAATGGGTTCAAACCCGTAATGAGATTAATAGTAAGGCTGAATGATCTTGTTCTGCAGAAGAATGGTATTCTATTACTACCCGTAGTACCAGGTACCATGAATGAGAAACAGCAGACATTTTTGAGTGCGGAATGTCCATCGTTGCAGAGGTTAGAAGTTGAACAGAGTGGAGAAGCCATTACGTCTCCTTTCCAGCCTAGACAAGAACTCCATCCGCTTTTGGCAAATGCACCGTTAACTGCTGAAACGCATGTACAAGAACCATTACAGTTCAAGAGAGAAGATGCAGAAAAGGCATTTCGCTTCTTAGCCAAAGCATTCCTGCAGGATTACACTGTTAGTAGGCTCCTAATTGATGCAGCGGGGTGGCGAACCTCCTTGGAAATTGCAGAGGGAGCATCGCTACCAGCTCGTAAGATGTATGGCCGAGATGGAGGACCAGGGCCCGCCATTGCAGAGCTCTTGAAGCGAGGGCTAGTAGAAACTCGATGGGTTACAGGGCAGAGGGGTCGTGGGGGAACTATCATGAAGGTAAGGGTTAACAACGGTAACCCCTACGTTAAGGCAGAAGTTGATCGGCTAGCATTACAGCCGTGATAATACATTCTCCACACAACGACGCTATCTAATTCCACACGATTTTCCCACTTGGGTTAAATAGTGGGACTGCTTCTTATACCTTAATGAGCGGAACTGTTGTGGTAGATAGTAAGGGGAGGGTAGTCTTACCCAAGAAAATAAGAGAGCAAGCCGATATTACAGTTAACACAAGGCTTGTTGCTCGCGTAAAGGGCAAGGGGAAAATCGAGCTAATCAATCCAGACATCTTATTGCTCAAGGCTCAAGAGATTGGTGCCAAGAAGCTGGCTGACTGGAGAGAAGAGGATCACGAGGCTACCAAGCTTCTAACCAAACTTGTAAGAGCACATGACAAAGCTGATTGATACTGTTGTGATCGTTGGCTCGTTAAACCCAACCAGCAAAATTCATAGCAAATGCTTACTTCAACTTAACAAAATCAATTCTGATGACGACATATTCGTCCCTTTAGTTGCCCTTTTGGAGACAGACCTAGTTATGAAGGGAAGAGGATACAGCTACAAAGAACGCAAGACATCTTGGAGAGCGCTTCGACATAAAATTCAGTCATCCAAGATAGTTCCTAACTCTGTTCCTTCCATCTATGTTGCGACTAGCCTCCAAGAGAAAGGTATGGATTACTTCGATTCCCTTATCACGTCACTCGCTCTGGAGCGAAGAGCGGAAGTTATAACAACAGACAGAGCGATTGCAAAAGTGGTCAAGACTGCATGGTAATCAAGGATCAGTTGCTTACATATAGCCAAGCGTTTCCGGGGTTGACACCTTCAAACCTTTCAAATTCGCGTAAATGTTCTTGTCTCTAGTTACTAAACAGTTCGCATTATTCAGAATCGCAGTGGCAGCAATAAGAGCATCGGGAAGATACAATCCGTAACTTGCCCTGATCTCAGCACCTTTGTCCGCGACAGCACTGTCAACAGGAACAAACTTGAAACCTCCATCCTCGAGTTTGCTCAGCGCCATTCTGATCGTCTTGTTTGCAGACGACCCTCCTCTATGCGCCCCAACCAGTATCTCAGCTAGAGTGATGATCGATGCAAGGCCATTTGTCTTGCCCGCCTCTACATCTGACAGAAGAGCACCGGATGATGAAGAATGTGGTTCTTCATTCCTTAAAATATTCAGAAAGATGTTTGTGTCGATTAGGTAGGTTTCCGCCCGCCGTCACCTTCCTTCTCTTGCTTGCCACTCTTTACGGAGCTTGCGTTGAATTCCTACGCTAGTTTCTTTCCTAGGCCACGCATCTTTGAGTATTCCCCTCATTGCATCGACTGCACTGCTAGGTTCTCTGATCATCGCTATTTCACCATCTCTAATTTCTAGGTGGACGTAGTCACCCTCCCTTAATCCTACTTTGTCTCTAAGCGGTTTTGGAATTACTAGTCTTCCTTTCTTTGTGATTCTAGCTCTTGTAGCACTGGTTGCCAGTTCGTGACACCAACTACTTATGGTGTCACCAGATATTTAAGTGTCACTAACTCGGCCATAATGCTCCAAGAAGGAATAGCCAAGACGATGCAGAAACATACAAAATGTTTAAGCACCCCGCGCAATTGAAATGTTCCGTTGAAGCCCAGCTTCAATAAGTAGCGAGGTGGGGAAGCCAGACTCGCAAGAGGGCAAAGCTATCCCGGCGGGCTCATAAGATTAAATTTCTGGGACACCCGCAGATCGGTGGTTCAAATCCACCCCTCGCTACCACATTCTTGCAATTTCTGGTTCGTAAATTCTAAACCACCCGTCAATCAATTCTGCTTTGGAATTCTTCTCTTTACCGTATCTTTTGAGAGGCTTTGTTAGATGCCTTTGGGAATGCAGAGGAGGCAGATACAGGCTTTCCTTTATGCCTCTAGGCAATATTTTAGAAACTTTCTTCTTAGCACGGGCCCCGCAATTTGGACACGCAAAGCCCTGACCCTTACCTTCAGATTTCATCCTCAAATTACAATTCGGACAAAGGGGGTTCTGCTGTATTTTTTTCTGGGCAAGTTTGACAACTTTCAGATATTCAATATTCAAAACAGACGGATGTGTTCTGCTGGCCTTGCGCACCCCTCCTCCAACTTCTACAACATCTCCAGCGATCAAAGAAAGCACAACTTTTCTCAAATCTCCTGCAGGCTCGTGGGTATGCAAGATGCTCTGCCGTGCCCTGATTTGATCTGAAGAGCATATATCGCTCAACAGGCTCTTGAATTTCCAGAGAAGACAGTGCTTTGACAAGAGCTCTAGGCTCCTCTCCTCTAATCCCGCAAAGAACAGGGTCAGGGCCATGCGGACAGATAAGAACCCTCTCAGAAGAAGCATCATAATTATTGAAAGTGAATTCGGAAAAACGCTCATCCATCTTGATTACGGATTCTTTCTTGACCGTGCGAATGCCGTCATGATTTCCATCTCTGTAAGCAATTATTTCGAATGTATGATCATTGCGAAGAAGGTTTCCGATTGCTGCAACCGCACCAATCAGGCCTCTTTTAGATCCCTCAGCGTAATACCGCATCCGATATTTTCCAACGATGTCTTCGGCTTCACGTCTTGAGAGAACAGCATACAGAGCTCTTCTTGAGAGTTCAACAACAT
>JACPBJ010000150.1 GCA_016180375.1 Nitrososphaerota archaeon
GATGACAAGGATGCGCTTCGGCTTCCTAAATGCCCACGGTATCTTGAGCAGCCCGAGCACGTAGCAGAGCGGGGCCCCCACGATCTTATCCATGAGCTTGATGGCCTTGATTCCCACTATATACCCCCTACCAGCGCCGCATCCATTTCCACCAGAACATCCATCATCCTGCGAAAGCAATTTTCTTTAAAAAACTTCTCTTGAATGGGGCAAATTCCCATCCACCAGGCAAACCGGAGCGTTCCGCCGCACCACCCGCGATTACCTTGCCTTTTACTGATTTTGTGCGGCTCGGTAGAAAGCCTCGCTCACGCTCGGGGCAGCATCGGCTCGCTCTTCGCTTCCACAATGAAAATCGACATTCCCCGGAGGGGCGTCCCCCTTGTCGAATCGCTCATGCCCTGATGATGCCGCTCACGGAATGATGCTGCCCTTCACTTTCTACTGAGCCGATTTTGTGCATAACATTTTTATCTCGTGACCATTGCTTCAATCCATGAAGGAGCAGACCCTCCTGAAAATAGCCCTCGTCTCATCAATACTTGGCCTTGCCATCCTTTTCGCCGTCGCCAGGCCAGGCGATGCCGGGCAGGTGGACATCTCTTCCATCGACGGCACCATGAAAGGGAACCAGGTCAAGATACTCGGCACGGTGCAGGACATGCACAATGCGGGGGAGGTCCAGATACTTGACGTTTCCCAGCCTTCATCCATAACCGTCTTCGTCTCCGGGCAGCCGCCGCTGAAGAAAGGGGACATGGTCGTTGTCAAACCAACAGTTCCAATGGGCACTTCTGAAGAAACAATAATTCCGATTTTAGAATCTGCAAGCGGTCTGAAAGTAGAGAGAGATTTCTACTATGTGTACAGCCCCGAAAGGATCTCTGTCGGTCAAGCTGTAAAAGACATAGAAGCGAATTATCCTACTATTTTGGCTGGCGCTGGACAGAAGAGCGCTTTTCATGGTGAGCAGCTTTACAGTTTAATCGCAAAGAAAGGGGTCAAGGTCCTAACCAGCTTAAAGGCCGCGGAGGCAGAGAAGATTTTCGAAGGCATCTACAGAGATGTCAACATTGCACTTGCCAACGAACTTGCAATGGTATGCGAGAGTCTAGGCATAGATTTCTCGGAAGTTAGGGAAGCAGCAAATTCCCAACCTTATTCGCATATTCACAAGACTGGCATAGGGGTTGGAGGAGCCTGTATCCCAGTTTATCCTTGGTTCGTCATCGGCATGAGTAAAAACATTGGATTTGTGCCTGAGCTGACCAAATCGGCGAGGATGTTGAATCAGTCTATGCCTGAATACAGCGTTGATAGGGCTCTGTCTATGATAGGGAATTCAAGAGGCAGAACCACGGTGCTTGGACTTTCGTTTAGAGGAGGGATTGCTGATAGGAGGCTGTCTCAAACCTACGATATTGTCAAGGCACTTCTGAAGAGAGGGTGCAAAGTTGCGGTTCATGACCCGTTTGCTGGAGAAGACCCCAATTTGCCAAAAGAGGTCATATTGACTAACGATCTTGGAAAGGCTCTCAAAGGCTCAAGTTTGGTAATTCTATCTACCGATCATCCAGAATATCGCAGCTTGACTGAAAAGGAGATTAAAAAGTACGAGCCTAAGATAGAGGCGCTGTTTGATGGCAGAGCCATGCTTAATCCTAGTTCATTTTCCCGCATCAGGTATCATGCAATAGGACGTGAGGCTGTGCCTGCCAGCAAGAAACTTGAGCAGACAGCCTAAGCGTACTCTTTCTGCGCTTCCTCGACATCCTTGTAAGTATCTATTGATCTCCACTTCACATCAAAGTACTTTACAGCCTTGAGCTTTCCCTCTCTTGCGAGATCAGGGAAAGCAGTCTGCTCTATGTTGCCACTTTTTGGAAGGAGGTTTAAGACCTCAGGTCTTAAACAGTAAACACCAGCATTAATCCAGTATTCTGGAAGCGTAGGCTTCTCTCTGAAGCCCAATATCCCTCCATTGCTATCAAGATCGACGACTCCAAACGGGCTTCTTAATGGAACAATTGCAATGGAGCCAAGCGTCTTAGCTTTCAAAGATTCAGCCAAGAGTTTAGTGTTCAGATTAGTGAGAACATCTCCATTAGTTACAATAAACGGTTCGTTGCCTAGTTTCTCTTCAGCATTTTTCAATGCGCCCCCAGTGCCCAGAGGCTTCTCTTCAACAACATAAGCGGCCTTAACATTGAACTTGGCACCAGAACCAACATATTCCATTATGCTATCCTTCCTGTATCCAACGCAGAGGACAATCTCTTTGACGCCGTGAGCACTCAGCCATTCTATCTGCCAACCGAGAATTGGCTTCCCTGCGATCTCTATCATGGGCTTCGGCCTATCATCTGTTAATGGCCTGAGCCTCTTACCGAAACCTCCCGCTAGAATTGCTGCCTTCATTGGAATTCATAGGCCGCAATGCTTGATGCGTTTTATTCTTTTTGGAAAAGATTATACACTGTTATCTGCACATTCGAAGCGATGTTTGAACTCGATGAAATTCCGAGGCTCAGGAAGCAGCTTGGCCTGACCCAAGCAGAGCTCGCAAAACTTTCGGGCGTAAGCCAGTCTCTGATCGCTAAGCTGGAAGCGGGCAAGATCGAGCCTTCTTTTTCAAAGGCCAAAGCACTTTTTGACACCCTCCAAAAACTACAGAGGAGGAACTCAAAGAGGGCAAAAAACATCATGAGCAAGGATGTTGAGGGCATTCAGCAAGACAGAACGGTGCAGGAAGCTGCTGATTTAATGCACAAGGAGGCTATTTCCCAGTTGCCAGTCTATGAGGACAGCAAGATTGTTGGGAGCATTACGGAAAAGACAATTCTGAAGTTGTTGTCGGAGAGCAAGTCTCCCTCTGACGCTTTCAAGAAGAAAATCTCCCAAATAATGGACGAACCCTTCCCGACGGTGCATGAAGACACTCCCGTAGAATTGCTCTACCAATTGCTGGACTACTTCCAAGCAGTGCTTGTCACAAAAAGGGACAAGGTTGTTGGTATATTGACGAAGGGAGACCTTCTGACTCTAGGCTGACAATATATTAAGTGGAAATTCTGCTGCTTTGCTACACAGGAACAGTGAGAGATACTCTTGGTCGAGTCAAGAATCGTTGGCATTTATCCTAGGTCGGAAACTCTAATCGAAGCGACAAGAAGGTATGACAGGAGACTTCCGACTCTATTCGCAAAAGAAAAGAAGAAGATCCTGAATCTGCAGGCAAAAGCTGGCATTACTCACCTTTCTGATCCTCTACTGGACTGGGATGACATGCTAAGACCCTTTACCGATAATCTCGGAGGAGTTGAAAGAGGCCCTCTTAATAGATTCTATGAGAATAACACTTTCTATCGTCAACCGATAATCAAAGACAAATTGGAAAGAAAGACTCCAATTACTAAAGAGAAGATTTCTATCGAACTATTCCCAAAGGGAAAAACAAAGAAGGTTGACCTTCCGGAGCCATACACCTTTGCAGATCTGAGTGACAATAGGTTTTACAAGAAAAAGGAAGACCTTGCCTTTGCATTTGCCGATGTTCTTGCAGAGGAGATTGCTTGGCTCTCAAAACAGGGTATCACTTCATTCCAGCTCAATGCATGTTTCAAAGAATATTCACAGATTCCTCGATTTTGAAGTTGATATGGTTGGCATTGACTTCGTGGCCACAAAATTGCAGAATCTCAAGGGGACAAAGTTCACCAAGGTGCTTGGGTGCGGCTATGTAGATGCTCAAAACACTAAGATGGAAACTCCAAAAGAAATAGCAGATTTTGTTGTCAAGGCTAAAGATATGCTGGGAGCGAAATCAATTGTCGTAATGCCTAATTTGGACTTTGAATACATACCGCAAACCTTTGCAAACAGGAAAGTTTCTAACATTGGAAAAGCATGCAAGATTTTGGAGGGTAAGAAAATTTGAAACGCCCATTACTCATCCAAGAAATAGGCAGCCTGAAGAAGCCTGAGTGGCTAGTTTCCATACTCAAGAACAAGAGGGCAACGCCTGAGCAGAAAGAGAGAGCGAGAAATGATGCATCTTATCTCAACATAAGGATGCTCGAGGATGCTGGGCTCGATATAATCTATGACGGCGAGGCAAGAAGAGTTGAAATGTACGAATATGCTGCAAAGAACATACACGGAACGGTATTCAGCGGAAGAGTAAGATCTTGGGACAACAGGTACTACAGAAAGGCTCGCGTAGTTGACAAGCTGCAGTACAAAGGATGCTACCATTTAGACGAGCTAAAGTTCGTCAAGCAACATGCTAGGAAGATAGTGAAAATTCCGATAACAGGTCCATATACGATGGCTGACTGGTCTTACAACGAATATTATCAAAACAAAGAAGATCTGGTGATGGACTTTGCAAAGGAAATCATCAGACCATTGTGCAAAGATTTGGTGCGCGCCGGAGCAGAAATAATACAAATCGACGAGCCCGCAGCGACAACTCACCCGGCAGAAATGGACATGTTTGTCCAAGGATTCAACGAAGTCGTAAAGGGGATCGACGCTACTTTCACTGTGCACATATGCTATTCAGGCAACAACTATGCTGCTCTCTTCCCTACCGCGATGGAGATGAAAACTGATCAATTTACACTGGAGTTTGCAAACAGGGATACTTGGGAGGCAGGAGTCACAGACCAGAAGAGGATCGGCTACGGCGCTCTGAAGAGTTTCAGAGAACATGGTTCAAAGGCAGGAGTAGGCCTGGGAGTACTGGATGTGCACGTAGACAAAGTTGAAGATCCAAAGATAGTTCGCGATAGAATTCTCTATGCCGTCAAAGTTCTCGATGATCCTAGGCTTGTCGATACGAATCCGGATTGCGGCCTGCGAACAAGATCCAGAGGAGTGGCTTTTGCAAAGCTTTATGCTCTTACTCAAGGGACTCTAATGGCGAGGAAGGAACTGGGCATCTCAACTTAATCGTCTAGTTCAGAGGGTTAGCAAGATTATACTTTCCATATACCGAAACATTAAGGCGACACGGTTAAGACTTAAATAGAAACCATATAGTCTGTCCACTCAAAGGGGGTATTTGTTTGAGCGAAGTTAAGAAATTAGAAGGTAAACCTACCGCTTCTTCCCCAACCCAAGCAGCCTCTCCGCCAAAGCCGGCGGCACCTGCCCCTGTAGCACCTAGGCCCGTATCAACAGCGCCGAAAGTTGTTGTTCCAAGCAAGCCTCTACCGAAACCAGTACCTCAGGGTCGCAGGAATTTCTTCAAATTCATGGCTGCGGTCGGTGGAATACTCAGTGTTACTCCGTTCATACCTTTTGGAAGCTTCTTCACAGCTGGTGCAGCCATCGGCAAGGAAGAAGAACAGCGCATTCTGCTTTCAGATGGGTCTTTTGCAAATGTAAAGACATTCCTTCCTGATTCTTTTGCTATATTTCCATATCCTAGGACTGGAAACCCGAGAGATGATGCCGAACCATTCAGGCGCTTCCAGCTAATTCGCTTAGCACCCGAAGAAGGCGGTGACAAGAACGATGCTTCTGCTTTCAGAGCATACAGCATGGTCTGCGTTCATCTCTGGTGTCTGTGGTCATATAAGCCAGGTACAGGGCCCCAAGGCCGCAAGGTTGAAGATCCATTCACAAAGAAAACCATCGTTGGCAATATCGAGTGTCCGTGTCATGGTAGCAATTACCGAGTGACAGATGGAGTTGCGATTTATGGGCCAGCATCACTTCAGACTCCTCCGAACAATGTTCTTCCTATGCTTGATCTCTCAGTCGATTCCGAGGGCTTTATAGTAGTAAGGCCGCCGACCTTCACCGTTGACAGGAACGGGATAATTGGATATGGCAGAAAAGTCAAAGCCTAGTTCTAATCTTATAGTAAAACTGATCCTCTGGATCATCGATAGGCTAGAAAGGACAATATTCATAGGTGTGAAGATAACCCTTCCGAAGAAGTTCCTTAGCCCGCTGGGCTTCCTTGGAATGCTTACTTTTGTGACCTTCGTAATACTGGGTGTTACGGGGGCGGTGCTGATGCTGTATTACGAGCCTACATCTGCTAACGCATACGAGACTGTCAAGAATATAGAAGAAAAGGTTCCTTATGGTTTTCTAGTTAGAAACATTCACTACCATGGATCCAACGCGATGGTCTTCCTTGCTGTTGCGCACCTTTACTATCAGTATTTCAGCGGGCGTTACAAGATCCGGAATGAGATAATATGGGTAACCGGGCTGATTTTGGGAGTAATTACAGTTCTTGAAGCCTTCTCCGGATATGATCTCTTGTTTAACGACAGAGCTGAACTCGCGGTCTCCATAGGCGTGTCTCTAACCAATGCAAGCCCTGTCATTGGAGCTCAACTCCAGCAGTTCATCTGGGGAAGCGGCTTCGCAGAATTCCTGATAAGACTCTATGCATTGCATGTGTTCGTAATTCCTCTCATGATGACCGTTCTGATGCTGTTCCACTTCCCGAGGTTCCTTGTGCTTGACGTTCCAATCGCAACTGCCGTCGTTGGTATAGTTCTCATAACCGGAGGATTATTGCCAATAGAGCTTGGAGTGAAATTTGACCCCGACTTCCCGCCAGGGATCACGGTCCCAGAATGGTATCTGACAGGACTCTATGCGTTCATCAGGACAGGCTATGACAAGTTCTTCACTGGCGGCGTATTACCGTTATTGCTGATCTTGATGTTCTTGGCCGTTCCATTCATCGACAGGAACAGAAAGTTCTCTTGGAAGGACAGACCATTCTTCACTGCCCTCGGACTGGCGAGCATTGCACAAATACTTATAACGACTGTGTGGGGCTTCTACGTAGACCCTGACCCCAACAAACCAACCGTGCTAAGGCTCTTCATAGATCCAATTCCATTCTATAGCCTGCTGATTCTCTCAGGACTTGTGATGTATGTCGGCATCTACGGATATATGAGGGCGAAAATAGCGATGAGCGCCGGCAAGAAGAGAGTCATAACAAGACCGAAGCCAATAACTCTTAGCACTCGCTGGACAACAGTAGCCATAATACTGCTGTTAATCTTTGACTGGCATACATGTCTTACAATGCAAACCTGAAGAATCTGGCGCTCTTTGAAATAGGAGCAGCCATGATGGTATTCGCAGTACTCTTCCACATAGTCAGGGCGTATCAACCGCCAGCGCCGATGGTTGCAGTTGCAACTGCTGGAGCGGTGAAACCTCCAACAGGACCCGCCGTCCAGGCTTCCGAAACAAAGTAGGCTCGATAAGAATGAAGAACAAATCCAAATTAGGTCTCTCAACTGCAGGACCGCTTCTGGCTCTCCTGATAGTCGTATCGATGGGTACCTTCTGGTACTTCCAGTTCGATTACATGCCTAGAGTTACGGCTAAAGAAGTAGTACCTGAGAACATCGCAAACCCAACAGAGAGTGTGACTGTGGACATTGTAAGAGGAGCATTCAACCCGTCGCAGAATGACAACTATGTTCCCAAAGAAATTACGATAGTTCTGGGCAAGAACAACAAGGTAATCTGGACCAATAGCGATGAGGTGGCACATACGGTAACCGCTGATCCTGGGCAGTCAGGAGCGTTCGTAACATCAGCCACAAGGAGCAACTTCATGCAAGGGGGCGATAAGTACGAATTCGTATTCACACAGCCAGGCACTTGGAAGTACCACTGCGAGCCTCATCCTTACATGAAGGGCACAGTAATAGTAACAGAAGGACAGTAGCGCTCAAAGAGAAGCAAACTTCGCTCTGGCAAGTAGTTTAGCTATCCTCAACGGCTCAGGAACGGCTCCCTGCAGAGTAAACTTGTCCAGAGTTCTTTTTGCTTCTTTGTACGTCATGCCGGTGGCCCTCACAAATACCTTATAGCCTGTGCGAAGTTTCACGGGCTTCCTCTCCCCAATTTTCTTGTATGCTTTGAGCTTCGCCTTCCAGTTCTTTGGGAAGCGCCTCTTTATGTGAGATTCCAAGCCCTCGGACTCCTCAAAAGTCACGTTAAGCAACGGAACTCCAGTTTCTTCAAAGATGGCATCGGAATCTATTATGTTGTAGAGGCTGATGACAGAACCAGCTATCATGATAACATTGATGTCATTTCTATTGAGCGATTTGTACATTCTGAGGATGTTCTTCGTTGCGTCATTCCCTTCGAGCGTAGCATGCCCATAGACGCAACCATCTACTATCAGGTCGCTTCTTATTACAACTCCTGCAAGTATAGAATGTCTGGATGTTGCCTTGCGAAAGCATTCTGCTATGCCAAAGGCACGGATAGCTCTTTTCTCTAGGTGTATCTTCATGCCTAATCTCGGGGCCTGAAGGGAACCTCTTTCGCGGATGCGATTATCAATTTGGCGAGGCCTATCACTGCCGCAACCTGCTCATTTGAGAGAGTCCTTCCCAGAATCGATCTAAGCCTTGCGTTGTTTAACCCTTCTACGGCGGTCTGGAAGTTCGTCACAAAGCCGCTCTCGTTTAGAAGTTTCAGCGAATCTGTAATTGCAAGGTTCGTATCCCCCTGTATCACCTTTCCGAGCAACTGCGCGAATACTGACTGGACGGCTTTGTAGCTCACTTCGACGGCCTGCTTGTTTTCCCCTTTGGTGAGCAATTGCTCGGCATACTTCAGCATCTCCTCGGCTTCACCGCTGTTAGCAGTATAATACGTCTGAATCTTCCCTTCGCTGGAAGGAGCTGTCATTGCCATCTCTGAAGGCATAGGGCGCCTTGATGCCCCTGCAACCATCCTGTAAATTATGGAGAGAAGGGCGACGGCGAATAGCGTGATAAGTATCCACTGTGCCAGTACCCAAACTTGGAGCTCTGCTGCCACGGACTAGATTTCCAAGAGGGAAAGAATAAACCTTGTCATGATTTGTGCCCGATTTATTTTGATGCTTTGGAGGTACCCTCTGGTTAGGTATCAGCTACGGGGATGCAATATAAAGGCAGATTCTAGAATGAAATGTCTGCCCTTACCTGATTTATGATCTCTTGCAACTCTCATCGATTCTTATTGCAAGTTACTAACTTGATCTAATGCTTCTTGTGCAAAACTTTCAGGAGAGGTTTCACCTCATTCTTGACGAATTTTAACGCTCTTTCCGACGCGTTGCCGGTATGCGAAGAAGGATCCATTAGCTCTTCGATCCTTTTCTTCGTCAGGTAATTTGCAATTTCCTTATCCTTCTTGATCAACTCTGGCAGCGGGTTTGGTTTTCCCTTTTGGACGTCTTCCCATGCTTTGACCGATAATGCTCTGAACCTTTCGTGCATCTTCTGCCTGTCTGCTCCCCTTTTAGCAGCTTCCATCAACAGAGGCTCGATGGAGGAGTATGGAGAATAAGATGTTAAGTTGGCTTTGATTTTCGCATAATAAATCTGTATGCCTGAAACTATCTTCACGTACTGGCGGAGGCATTCATCAATAGCTAGGAATGCTTCAGGGATTACTATTCTTCTATTTGCAGAGTCATCGAGAGTTCTCTCGAATATTGAGGATGAAGCATTCGAGAAGGCAATTGGAGGGAGCGTTGAAACATATCTGGCTAATGAACATGATCTCTCTGCAGAAACTGGGTTGCGCTTGAACGGCATCGCACTTGAACCTACTTGCTTTGCTCCGAACGGCTCGGAGAGTTCTCCGAATGGAGGCGATTGAAGCACTCTAACATCAAGGCAGAATTTATGGACGCTCTGTGCTATGCTGGCAAGCAAAGAAATTACCACAAAATCGACCTTCCTTGGATACGTTTGAGTTGTTATGGGATGCGCTTGTAATCCCAATTTTTGCATTATAATTTCTTCGAGTCTTGCCGCTGATCTCCCGCTTTTGAGCAGCGAAGTGTAGCTTGCCGATGTGCCAACCGCGCCTTTCATCCCCTTCCCTTTGACGAAGTTTGCAGAGACAAAATCAAGCAGCTTAAGATCTAGCAGCAAATCTTGGGCATAAACAGCGAACCTGTATCCTAGAGTGGTTGGCTCTGCTGGCTGTAGATGAGTCCAGCCCACGCACGGGATTGCATGATTCTTCTCTATTTTCTTGGAAAGTTCAGCAAGGCACTCAATTACCCTTCTTCTGATTATGGCTAAAGCATATTGAATTCTGATGATGTCAGCGTTGTCTTCAATGTCTGCCGATGTTGCTCCAAGATGTAGTTTGCCCCCTCCTATCTTGGATTGCTCTGCAAAGGTTTTCAGCTCGGCCATTAGATCATGGCTGATTTCCTTTTCTATTTTATGTGCCCTCTTCAAATCGATGTAATCTTGTGTGGAGTGTTTCTTGATGTCGCTGAGTTTCTCTTTTGTAATTAACCCAAGATCATGTTGAGCAGCTGCCAAATTTGTCCAGATCTTTCTCCATATCGTCCTGTAATTCTTTTCTGAGAAAATCCTCCTCATTTCAGTGCTGCCGTATCTCCATGTAAATGGAG
>JACPBJ010000151.1 GCA_016180375.1 Nitrososphaerota archaeon
GCCATGGAAAGAAGATTTGCAAGCCAATACAACCACTATGCCATTCTTGTTGCATTGAACGGTACTGTAAGAAAGTTGGAATACATAAGAAAAAGATAAACTGGCAAAAGAACAAAAAATAAAAAGAGGTATACTCAAGAGAGGGTGATGATTCGAAATAGCTTTATCTTTCTCGACAAAATAAGTAACAGGCGAGAGCAAGCTATATGGGAACAAGGAATTGAGGACTGGGATGGGTTCCTTGCTGCCAAATCAGTTTCTGGCATTAATGCTCCACGAAAAGGGCACTATGATCGGCAAATTATGAACGCGTGGCACGCTTTAGATAATGATAACCCTTCTTATTTTCATTCCTTATTTCCAAGACAAGAGACCTGGAGGCTGTATCCTCACTTTAAGGACAACGCCTGCTTTTTGGACATCGAAACAACAGGATATTATGGGGATATTACAGTTATTGGAATTTATGATGGCAATGAGGCTCATGCCTTCGTAAGAGGATTCAACCTGGACAAAGAGCTTCTTCAAAAAACTCTCGCACAATTTGATATGGTTATCACGTTTAATGGAAGCTCATTTGACCTTCCAGTTATCCGGCGGTTTTTTGGCCCAGTACTTCCAGAAATCCCCCATATCGACCTGAGGCATGTTTGCAAAAGGATCGGACTTGTCGGAGGGCTTAAGCGAATTGAGGAACAGCTTGGAATACAAAGGCCAGAAGCTGTTCAAGGAGTGACTGGGGCAGATGCTGTTGAGCTATGGCAGCGCTGGAAAGCAACTGGAGAAAAGAAATATTTAGAAACCTTAGTCCAATATAATGAGGAGGATATTGTAACGGACGTGATTCCGCTTTCAAAGCCGCTTCCCTGCAAAGGGCTCTAAGATCCGCTCCAGTATAGCCATGAAGCTCTGACGATAACTGGGTCAGATCGACATCCTTGACAAGTGGCATCCCTCTGGTGCGTATCTGCAAAACTTCTAGTATGCCCTCGGCATTTGGAACACCTATCTCGATCTCTCTGTCGAAACGCCCTGGCCTCCGGAGTGCAGGATCTATGCTGTCAGGTCTATTTGTTGCACCAATTACGATCACATCTCCCCTTTCGGCAAGCCCGTCCATCAATGCCAGCAGCTGAGCAACGACCCTCTTCTCGACGTCTCCGAAGACTTCCTCCCTCTTTGGGGCAATTGCATCAATTTCATCTATGAAGATGATGCTTGGAGCGTTCTCCTTCGCTTCCTTGAATATCTCCCTGAGCCTTCCCTCCGTCTCTCCATAGTACTTGTTCATTATTTCTGGCCCATTGACTACCAGAAAGTTAGCCTCGACTTCGCTTGCAAGAGCCTTTGCCAGAAGCGTCTTGCCGCAGCCCGGAGGGCCATAGAGCATTATCCCGCTCGGAGGCTCTACCCCCAATCTCTGAAAGACTTCCGGATGGCGCAGGGGTATCTCGGCAATTTCCCTCAATCTTCTAATTTCGCTCTTAAGGCCTCCAATTTCTTCGTACGAGACTGTAGTGCCTCTCTTCTTTTCAGGGATTGCTTGGTTTGAGATTGTGAGCTTTGTCGTCTGATCGACCTTCACAACAGGCTTCGGGATTGCCTTCACAACATTGAACAGTATTGGGCTTCCAAGAATTACTACCGTAACATCATCGCCTTCGGTAAGTGCAAACCCCTTGAGCCTGTTCTTGACAAATTCGCAGAAATCCGGGTCAATGACAAGTTTGCTGCCTACAGGCGCGAGCGTCACAGACCTTGCCGTCTTCGCATCCGACTTTCTCACAGAGACAAAGTCGTCTATCGAGACATTCCCGTTCTTCCTCGTCTGTCCGTCTATCCTTACGGCTCCAGACCAAGAGTCGTCCGGATCTGCTGGCCAGGCAGTAGCAACAGTTGCTCTCTTCCCGATGATTTCGATTACATCGCCGGCTGAAATGCCCAGAGCCTCCAGAGTTTCGATATCGAGCCTAGCCCTTCCCTTGCCTACGTCACGCTGCCTTGCCTCCGCAACGCGTACCTGAACTGCCGTAACCTTCTTTTCCCTGGCCAAGATTGTACTAGCCTTCGATAAACTCTAAAGAAAAAGCTTTTCACTCTGCAAATCCTTATTAGAGTTCAGAGTGCTTTTGCGTAAAGAATGTCTTCCCAAGAGGGCATACCTGCTGAGCGAAAACTATCATTAGCTGACAGGCTTGGCTTGCTGCAGTTCGATGTAGATGCCCAGCCGTTCATTACCGTAGATACAAACACGTGCAGGTCGTGCGAAAAGAAACCGTGCCTCTATGTATGCCCCGCATCAGTTTACAGGCTGGAGAACTCTGAGCTTGTTTACAATACGGAGGGATGCATGGAGATGGGCGTCTGCCAGATAGTGTGCCACAGCATAGGGAAAGCAGCCATAAAATGGAACTATCCCCGCGGAGGTAAGGGAGTTACATTCAAGTTCGGATAACCATTTACGTATTTCTAATCAAAACTTAATACATACTCTAGATGCTGATTCTGCTCATGACGCTAGAGGAACTCGAGCTCGATAGTTTGGAAGGGGTTGGTCCTGCAAGGAAACAGAAACTCATTGATGCAGGCATTCACACAATAATGGATCTTGCGGTAAGAGGGCCGAGCGAAGTAGCCGACACTGTGGGGCTAGATTTGGCCGCTGCTATAGAGCTCTGCAACAAAGCGAGAACCAGATTAGTTGAGATGGGAAGGCTCGAAAAAGATTTTGTTTCTGCAAGCGAGATTTACAAGAGAAGGCAGAACATCGAGAAAATTTCTACAGGCACCAAGAACTTGGACGAGCTTTTGATGGGCGGCATTGAAACTCAGGCCGTTACAGAGTTCTATGGAGAATTCGGCTCGGGGAAGACGCAATTGTGCCATACACTCTGCATCATGGTTCAGCTCCCGAAGGAACTAGGAGGTCTAGATGGTGGGGCTATTTACATAGATACCGAGAACACGTTCAGGCCCGAAAGAATAGCTGGCATAGCAAAGGCGAGGGATTTAGATCCAGATCCGATTCTTGAGAGGATAATTGTTGCAAAAGCGTACAACAGTCCCCATCAGGAACTTATAGTTAGGGAACTGGGCAGGGTCTTGGATCAAAATAATATCAAACTCGTCATAGTCGATTCTGCGGTTGCGCATTATAGAGCTGAGTTTCTGGGCAGAGGCACACTGGCGGAGAGGCAGCAGAGGCTCAACAGGTTCATGCATCTTTTGCTGAGATATTCGGAAACTAGAAACGTAGCAGTCGTGATGACGAACCAGGTGCAGTCGGTGCCTGACCAGTTCTTTGGAGACCCGACAAAGGCTACAGGAGGGCATATAGTGGCGCACACGAGCACTTACCGCATCTACCTCAGAAGGGCTGGCAAGAATAGAATAGCGAAGATGGTTGACAGTCCCTATCACATGGAAAGAGAATTCCCATTCATATTGAACGAAAAGGGCGTTGATGACCCAGCAGAAGAGACGACCTCGAGGAGAGGCAGGTAGCAAAGCGTATAGGTTTATAGCATCCTGCAGTTCGGCGAAGATCGACCTTGAGAAGACAGAGACTTTTAGTTGCATTACTGCTAGC
>JACPBJ010000152.1 GCA_016180375.1 Nitrososphaerota archaeon
ACAAAAAGCGACTGAAGAGGCTTGCAAAGGCGTGATTCAGGCAAACTGAATTCAGCTCCAGATAGTCTTCTGCATCAATCTTATACTTCATAACGCTGTCATTAATAGTCCTCAAGAACCGAGTGCGAAGCAGAATAATACCGAGGAGAGATAGCGGGCAAAGCAGTTTGGTGTTGGAATGAAGATAGCTCTCTGCATAAAGCAGGTCCCTGACACTTCTGTCAGGGTCAAGATTGCTCAGGATGGAAAAATTGATGCTTCAGGTGTAGAGTATGTCATCAATCCATACGACGAGTACGCTTTGGAAGAAGCGGTAAGGCTGAAAGAGCAGATAACTGGCAGCGAAATAACTCTGGTCTCTATTGGGCCAGAAAAGGCTCAACAGATGATTTTGAAAGCTCTTGCTATAGGAGCAGACAAAGCTGTCCATCTAAAAGTGGATAACATACCTCAAGACCCTCTTGCAATTGCAAAAGTTCTTGCTGAAGAGCTGAAGGGAGGCGCTTACGACATAATCTTCTTTGGAAAGAAAGCAGTCGATAATGATAACCATCAAGTCGGTGCCATCGTTGCTGAGCTCCTGAATTTACCATGTGTAACTGCATGCACTCATTATGAAGTTAAAGATAGCGAGGTGACTGCCTACAGGGAAATTGAAGGAGGAGTCGAAGTGTATGAAGTGCAACTACCAGCAGTTTTCACTCAGGAAAAGGGCCCTCACGAACCGCGATATCCGCAATTAAGGGAACTCATGGCCGCCAGAAGAAAGCCACTTACTGTAAAGCAGCCGAATTTCTCTTCTTCAAAGACAGAAAGTCTTGCTTTGAGTTATCCTCCTGCTAGACCTCAGGGAAAGATTGTTGGGAAGGGCGTAGAAGCGGTTCCCGATCTGGTCAGGCTGCTGCACGAGGAAGCTAAAGTGATTTGATAATGGCAGGAATTCTTGTTTTTGTAGAGCAGAGGCAGGGAAAGGTAAAGCAGTCCTCTCTTGAGGCTTTGAGTGAAGGTAGGAGGCTAGCTGGTAAGATAGGTGCTAACGTCTCTGCCCTGATAGTAGGGCATCAGGTTGAAAACCTTGTAAATGATGTTGCGAAATACGGTTGCAACACAGTTTTGCTTGCCCAGCACGAAGCCCTTGCTAACTATTCTCCCGAGGGATACAGGGATGCATTGCTCGAAGCGGTGAAGGAGGAGCAACATAGGCTTGTTCTCTTAGCTGGTACGGCGATGGGGAAAGACCTTGCCCCGAGAATTTCTGCTAGATTTGATGCTGGTCTTGCAACAGATTGCACTACTGTTGAAATTGCTACCGATGGAATAATTACGACAAGGCCAGTATTTGCGGGAAAGCTTCTCCAAAAGCTGAAAGTTTCTGGTTCCATGGCAATAGCAACTCTCAAGCCAAATGCGTTCAAAGCTGAGCAGGTTAATGGTAATGCTCCGACAGTAGAGCAGTTGCCAGTGCGTGTCGATCCAAGCAAGTGGAGAGCTGTTTTGAAGACTACGCTCGAGCCAGAAGTCAAGAAGCAGGATGTTTCAGAGGCTTCGATAATTATCTCTGGAGGGAGAGGCATGAGAGGGCCTGAAGGCTACAGGATTCTTGAGGAGCTTGCTGCTGTGCTTGGAGGAACAGTTGCTGCTTCTAGAGCTGCCGTGGATGCTGGCTGGAGACCTCATGCAGACCAAGTCGGGCAGACAGGGAAGGTAGTTTCTCCAAACCTCTACATTGCTTGCGGGATTTCTGGAGCGGTTCAGCACCAAGTTGGAATGATAAACTCGAAGGTTATCGTCGCTATCAACAAAGATCCTGTAGCGCCGATCTTCAAGTTCGCTGATTATGGTTTGGTCGGGGACATCTTCGAAATTATACCAGCACTCACTAATGAAATAAAGAAACTCTATAACAGAGGATGACTAAATTATTTCAGCTTGAACTAGAGCCTTCTTAGCAATAACTTTACTGGCGTTCAAGACCTCAACACCTATCAGCTTGTCGTCGCTGTCGAAATCTATGATTATGTTATCGTTCAAGGCGATTGTCTTTTTTGCTTCTCCTTGCTTTATAGGATACTTTAGATAAATATAAGCCGCGTCAACTTCTTCATCATATTCGAATTTCATACTCAGAACACCGTTATTACTCTTATAAAATCTTCTTCCACGTACACGACTGTTATTGTCCTTTTTTGCAATTTCCTAACAGCAACTTTACTTCCATCGGGCATCTTCTTGACATATTCTGGCCTGATAATAATGTCAATTATCTGCTCTTCGCTTATTCCTCTTTATTTCCTTCTTCGTCTAGAATGAAAAGAAAATTTTATCGCTTTACCCAAGAATGTCGCCTTTCTCATAAGGGTAGTTAAAGTCGGTTCTTATGCATCTTAGGCACGCCCGCCTGCACTTGCTCCCCGTATAGGGGGTACATAAGTAAAGAGGGGGTGCTCTACGTGATCTTCGAATGAAGTGTCATACGTGCCGATATTGCACAAGAAAAAGTCATTGAAGACGGAATCAAATTGAAAGCAATATGTTATAGCAGACAAACTGGTTAAACAAATGGAGAATGAATATCAGAAACAATAAACCTAGTCTTATTACATCGCATTGACGCCAGCAAGCATATCCCGTATCAAAGTTATCATAGAAACCTTCCCTTTCATCCTCCCTCTTGCTATGTCTTTAACCTTCTTCGTACCTGCTTCGCGGACGCCGTACATCTCCTCAAGCACTTCACATATCATCCTTGGATATGCCGTGTAAAGTCTCCTATTTTCCATATACTTTGGAGCCTTACTAAACGTGCGCAAATCAGTTAGAACTTTCCTCTTTTCCAGAGCCTCCATATAGTAAGAAAGTGAAGATTCCGTATAGTTGTTTCTCTCCCTCGCTTTCTTCACCGTATCAGCAGCAGCAATCCCCGAGGAGATTGCAAGATCAACGCCTCTGAACGTATAGCCATTGTTGATTATGAAGCCAGCAGCATCTCCGCAGACAAGCATCCCATTCCTGTAGAGTTTCGGAACCATCGCAAGCCCTGCTTCGGGTATCGTATGAGCGCTATACTCTACAACTTTGCCTCCTCTGAGCAACTTCTTAATCAAAGGATGGCTCTTGAAATTTTCAATGATAGAGGGCGCTTCAACCTTCGCCTCGACGAGATCAACAGCCTTCACGACAACTCCGATTGAGACACTATCCTTGTTAGTGTAGATGAACGCGCCCCCTCTCAGCCAATTAGATGCATAGCCAACACAGACTCCAGCAAAGCCCTCCTCATCTTCAAGCCCAAACCTCTCCTCAATTGTATTAGATGGAAGATCGATCACCTCCTTGACTCCTACGGAAACATGTTCCGGAGCTATATCCTTCCTTAATCCTGCTTTCTTAGCCAGAGTTGCTGTAGTCCCTTCGCAATCCACTACGACATCAGCAAGCACTTCATCTGCTCCAGTCTTGATCCCTTTCACCATATCATTCTCAATAATCAACTCATCAACCTTCGTTTCGGGGAAGAGGACGGCTCCTTTCTCAACCGCCTTGTCAGAAAGCCATCCATCTATCGAATTTCGATCTTATTGCGGTAAAACTGTAAGGCTGACTACTTATAAAATTCATCGACATCGAAGATTTCTCGGTCATGAAGGTAACCCCTTCTTTCACGACATTCCTCTCAATCGGAGCATCCTTCTCGTAATCAGGAATGATCTCTTTCAGCGAATATGGGTAGATTCTGCCTCCAAAGACATTTTTCGAGCCGGCATACTTCCCTCTCTCAAGCAGAAGAACCTGAAGCCCAGCATTAGCTAGAGAATATGCACAAGAGCTACCTGCAGGGCCGGCTCCAATAACTATAGCATCGAACTTTTCCAAACTCGCCACTGCCCACCCTAGCAACGTAATAACCTTGCAGATTTCAGAGAGTAACTTAGCCTATGCGAGTTGAAAGCTTGCTGACTGCGAGCACTTGGACTTCAGAAACAAGGTCAGATTTCTTCACAGATTCTTCAAGTTCATCGGTAGAGCCTTCCTTCTCTTCGATCTGAACATCCAAAAGCAGAGCGACCAAGCCAAAAGCGATAGGCTCTTCCCCGGTTTTTTTGATGACGGCACCAGAAGGAAGATTCCTTTCTATAGAAGTAACCATCTTCGGAAGCTCTATACCAACTTCCTGAGGTAATACCTTCAGCCGAGCTATCAATAACCCCATGAAAGATCACTGATTACGGCCCTTGAAAGCTGCAATTCATGCATCTGTAGTCTCTGGAGAATTTTCTGCACTTTTCGCATCTCCAAATGAGTGTATCGCCACATTTTGGACAGGTAAACCTGACTGCCTTCTCTCCAGGCAATACAGGCTTGTTGCACGAAGTGCATACTGGAAGCGTTTGCGTCTGCGACATCTTTGGAAGGACGCATTACTTATGGTATTTATTAGTTTACCACCCATTGATTCTCTACCCGCCTCATGTTTTGAGTTTATATTGCAAACAAGGAAAAATTTCTACACATAGGCTAACATGCCCCAAAGATTTATCGGAACTAGTAGACTAAAGCGAGATAGTACTCTCTCAAAAGAGTAATCTACAAAGTGTATGCTCTGTTGTCACAAAAACTTACAAAATCTAAGAAGTACTCATCTTGCTTTATATTGCAACCCCCCTTTGTCGCTTTTGCGCAGGGGCGTGCTATTTCCCACGCGTTAAGGGAAGGAATCTCTTCAGCTCATTCGTCGCAATTACCCTAAGAATCTTCAATACGCTCTTTATCCCAATTGCTTTCATAAGAGCAAAGGAATGGAAGTCAAAGTCTCCCTCCAAGGACATGGATGATAGAACATTCTCAGAAGACGCTATAGCACCAAAAATTTCATCGAGCTGCTTGTTATCTAATTTTTCAAAAATCTTCCTTGCTTGGAGAGTAATTCCAAAGTCCCTTCCAAAAATCGTTCTCCACCTTTTCTCGTAATCCTTAAGGTACACATTATCTTCATACATTATCGCCTTTGCAACAGCCTGCCCTGCAAAAATCCCTCCAACTCCTCCGCTATAGATGCCTCCAGCAGTCGTAGGCTTTGTCTGGCCTGCTGAATCCCCTGCACTTACGATCAATCCATCCACAAAATTATCCAGAGGGCCTCCAACGACTATCGGCGCTGCTATTTTCTTTACCACGGTTGCTTTCTTCCTTTTTACAAACTCGTCCAATGCTCTAAATGGGTTTATAGAAATCCCAGCAACGCCGACCTTTGCAGTAGTTTCATCCATTGGAATGACCCAAGTAAAGAACCCAGGCGATACCCTTTGATCGAAATACAGTTCAACAGTGTGCGTATCAAACCATGTGCCATGAACTTCGTATTTGGCTGCTTGTATTACCCCCTGCTTCCTCTTCCTAATCAGAGAACCACAACCCATTGCATCGATGGCAATCTTGGAAGTCAGCATCCCATCTTTTGTTTCAACTTGCACTGATTTATGATCAGATTTGGAACTTACGACGCTCTTAGAAATCTGAATGTCGCTGCCATAGCTTCTTGCTATTTCTGCAATCCCTCTATCAAATTCAGCCCTGTCAAGAACCACGATCTTCTGTTTGCTCGCATCTATTTCCACCTTCGTTCCGTTTGGCGAATGAAGGACTGCTCCTGTAATGTAATTCTGTACCATTTTTTGGCGTGGGATTATACCCAAAGATGTGATGGCTCTGGTGCTGACAAGCCCATCACATTTCTCGGGCAGCCCAATCTCTCCGTGCTCCTCCAATACAGTGACGGAAAGCCCGCTAGCAGCGATTTCCCTAGCAGCAAGAAGGCCTGCTACGCTCCCTCCCATAACGATGGCATCATATTCCGCTGCGCTCAAGAAACTCTTGCCCAAAGCTTATCCAATGGTACTTTTAAGGCATTCAAGGCTTGTCGTCGCAGGAATTCAAGCAGGTCATAGTCGTTAGAACCGACATAAAGATGGGAAAGGGTAAACTTGCAATTCAGGTAGCTCATGCAGCTGTGGAAGGGGCTTCCATCGCGCGCAGCAGGGATAGAGCTTGGTATGACAGATGGAAGTCTGAGGGCCAGGCTAAGGTGGCTGTAAAGGCTTCTTCGCTTGATGAGCTTTATGAGTTGCAGAGGAGCGCTGAAAAACTGGACCTTCCAACCGCCATCATCGAGGATAGAGGGCTTACCAAACTAG
>JACPBJ010000041.1 GCA_016180375.1 Nitrososphaerota archaeon
CCTCTTTTGCATCAATTACCTGCTTACAACGCACCTTCCCAAAAGGAGCATCGAACATTAAGCTACCATTACTAGAAATTTCGGAAACTCTCCCATCAATCACAGACATGCCAGCAAGAAGCATAGCAGCGTAAGAATTCGGAGGCTTTGCTAGTAATTCGGAAGGAGCTCCAACTGCCTTTACGGAACCATTCCCCATAATCACAAGTTGATCGCTCAAAGAAAGCGCTTCGGCCCTGTCGTGAGTAACATAGATAGCAGTAACGCCCGTCTTCCTCTGTAGCTGCTTCAATTCGCTCCTCATCTCCTCCCTCAAAGGGGCATCGAGGTTGCTCAATGGCTCATCAAAAAGCACCAGCTTGGGATTGTATACCAATGCCCTGGCAAGAGCGACTCTCTGCTGCTGCCCTCCGCTGAGATTTGGCGCCAGTCTATCTTCCAGGCCAGACAAGTGAACCAGTTCTAAGACTTCCTTTACGCGCTTTCGTAGCTCCTCTTTCGGAACCTTCCTCAATTTTAGAGGATAAGCAATGTTATCGAAGACGCTAAGGTGCGGCCATAGAGCATAGGACTGGAAGACCATTCCAATGCCCCTCTTTTCTGGAGGTACGATAATCCCAGATTTTGATGAGAATACAACTTCTCCTCCAATAGTAATCTCTCCCTCATCAGGTTCTTCAATCCCGGCAATGCATCTCAGCACGGTAGTCTTTCCACAACCGCTCGGTCCGAGCAGCGTGACAAACTTCTGAGTGCCAGCAGTAAATGAGACGTCGTTAACTGCAACGACCTCCCCAAATTTTTTGGTCAGGTTCTTGACAATAGCATCTGTCACTTTTGGGTCACTCTAGTCCAGTCTCTTTGTAAGCTGCGACGAACCGCTCCACCTGCCTTACCTCATTTATATCTGGAAATATCATAAGTCCTTTTGATAAAGGCGAACTCACCCAATAGCTGGATTGAACGCCAGGCCTAGCGGGTACCATGCCCTCTCTCGTCTCCCCAAGCCTTGTCTGCCACTCCTTCGACAAAACAAAATCAACGAATAATTTTGCTGTATTAGAATGCAGCGCTTTCTTGAGAATTCCAACGGATCTTAGAATCGCAGTAGGAGGAAGATCACTAAGGAAGAATGGTTCCACACCACCTGTCTCTTTCAGGCTTTCTATTCTTAATGCTCCGGGAAATGATATAGCGTGTTTACCATTTTTTGTTGCGTCTTTCATGTGGTGAAGGCAGTCGTAAGTTACTGGTCTAACATTAGTTGCCAGTCTCCTTAGGAAGTTGTGCCATTGTTTTTCATCAAGCACTCTGCGAAAACTTGCAAGGAAGAAGAGCCCGAGCATCCCTTCAGTCATGCGAGTGACTGACTGCATGGCAATCATCCCTCTCCACCTTTGGTCGGTTAATTCATCTATTGTTTTGGGAAGATCAGTTTCTCGAACCAAGCTGGTCGCATACAACAGACCCGTTGGCTCCAAGGCAAAGGCCGCGCCGCCATGGTCGTAGAAATTCTTTGGGTACATAGCAAGTTCTGGCGATTCATATCTTTGCAGGAGCATTTCGCCTTCAAGTTGCATAAGTGAATACTGAGGAATAATCACGATGTCGGCAGAAGGTATTCCTGCCTTGATCTCTGCTCTTATCTTCTCACATATGGGAACCGGATGCCCGCTCAGGTATGTTATGTGCAAGTTCTGTTCTTTGTATTTCGCTCTAAAAGAAGATATTAGGGGCAAAAGAACGCCGGGAAGCGCGGCATATACTACAAGTTGGCTGTTGTCCCCGCTTGCCGCTTCGACTAGATTCATTGCAGAGCTTTACCTAGACCTGCTTATTTGAGTCGCGCCTTGTGAGAGCCAGAGGACTAACGCCTAAGAATACCCATGCAGATAGTATGACAAGTGTTAACAGAACAACGTACACGACTGCGGCAGCTGCGGTAGTAAGGGGCTCGCCTGCGTTGTATATCGCGAAGACTGCTGCCGACAGGACTCTATTCTCATGCGTAACGAGCATAACAGCAGCCCCGAGATCCTTGAAGCTGATTATCATCGCATAAATTCCTAATGCTATGATGGGGGACTTCATGTTAGGTAGTACCACATGCCTAATCGTGTATAGCCAACCTCCTCCACAAACCCTTGAAGCCTCCTCTAATTCTCTATGCAGTTGAAGCATAGGGCCTGTAAGGAATCTCAAAGATATAGGTACGTACCTAACCGAGTATGCGATGGTCATTGCCCACACTGTCCCGTAAAGGTTCCCTGGAAGTGAAATCAGCGCCCACAGAAGACCAACCCCTAGGACCAGAGTTGGAAAACCCAATGGGACCGATGCCGCGATGCCTGACAGCTTCCTTAATCCTCCCTTTGACCTTACGAACATATAGGTGACAAAGAACCCGGCAAGGCTTATCGCAATTGCCGATGTTGAAGAAACTATGAAGCTGTTTACTACCGGTGAAGGGATAGCGAAATCAAAACCCAGTACCGAAAGGTCGAAGTTTGGAATCAGGGCGAGCGGAAGTTCCGTATAGTTGTCAAATGTCAGTACTTTGAAAAGGAAGTTCGGGTTCCAGAACCTATGGAAGGAAGCTACGATAATTGTTGTAAAGATTGGAATCGGATGAACCAACAGATACACTACAGCCCCACCCCCAAACAATTTCCTCCACTTTCCGAGCTTTATGATAGATGGTCTACCTGAAGTTGCAGACACGGTTACGTATTTCTCAGTTAGTCTCGTAGCTCTACCATAGAGATACAACACGACTAGGGTAATTGAAAGCAGAAGGAAAGACGTAGCTGTTGCTATGCCATATTCCGGCGGTGCCAAGTTGACAATCGATCTGTATATGTTGGTAGTTAAAACTTCGACTTTGGCAGGTATGCCGATGAATGCTGGAGTATCAAAAGTTTCAAGGCCGATTATAAATGTTAGCAGAAATGACGACAAGAGGGCTGGCCAAAGAAGAGGCAGAGTGACTCTAAGGAAAGTGGAGAAGTTATTCGCTCCGGAGAGCCTAGAGGCCTCTTCCAGACGAGGGTCGATCCTTGCAAGTGGTCCAGAGATCACTAGGTAGGTTATCGGGGTAAACGCCGTCCCTGTGGTCCATATCATACCCCATATTGTGTAGATGTTCAACACAGGATCTTTGAAGCCAAAAGAGTCTCTGAAGAACGCGTTTACTGGCCCGCTAACCAGTCCGCTGTTAGGGCTGAGGAGATGAATCCATGCGAGATTATCTAAGAACACAGGTGTAACCAGAGTAATTATGGGAACAAAGGCTAACACCTTTCTGAGCGGAGCGTCAGTTCTGGTAACGGTAAAGGCAAGCCAGAGCCCCAGAGAATTAGCTAGTATGGATGCACCAAGCGAATAAACTAGAGTATTTGCAATGATCTGAGGCATAGCCGGATTTGCTAGTACTTCAGCATAGTTCGCTAATGTTAGAAAGCCCGGCGCCCCTGGTCTGCT
>JACPBJ010000042.1 GCA_016180375.1 Nitrososphaerota archaeon
ATCATCAGCCGGAGAAAGTTATTCCCACGGGGCAAGTAATACAGTCCGTCCCTGATCCTGATCTGGCCACTTCCAAAGATATTACTTCAACTCGCCTGAAAGCAGCTACAAGTTCTGTCAGCGATGTGAAGATTGGGGTGCCCGGTTGGCTTAGAATCAGTAAGAAATCTGGAATAGACAGGACAATACCACCCAACGTGAAGTTCTTCAAGGCAGCAGATCTCGCAAAATTCCCCAAATTAGTTGAGGTCATCGAGATCACTGATCTGAAAAATTCGTATCAGTTCTCGCAGATCGCTAGTACGCCTTTGACAGAGTTTATTCAGGTACCCTCTCCACAGGTTCACGAAATCGTGGAATTCATGGAAGGAAGAAATGCGGTTGTTGAGAATGGCAAGGAGTATAACTGGGCTATCATGCTGGGCATGAATATTTACAGCGTGCAACTGAAAATATCTGAGCTTCCAAAGTGATCAATACTATCATTAAAGCAATAAAGATGTTCGAAGATAGGTTGGGTGCAGTAGCAAGCAACTGGTGAAATGGAATGAATTGCGAGGTTTGCGGTAACCCAATACATGGAGAGCCTCAAACAGTCTTGATCGAAGGTGCTTCCATGAGAGTATGTGGCAATTGTGTCAAGCTTGGGACAAAAATAACCGAGACAGTACCGAGACCTTCTGTGGTTACCTCAAGGTCTCTTGCTCCTCTTATTCCGAGGGTGGATATTGTTGAAGATGAATTAGTACTTAGGGATGACTTTGGGACTGCCATCAAGGAGGCGAGAGAGGAGCTGGGTCTAACTCAGGATGAATTTGCGATGAAGCTGAACGAAAGAGTTTCCCTCATAAAGCACCTCGAAACTGGGAAGATCAAGCCAAACGATATGCTAGCAGCAAAACTTGAGCGCTTCCTCAAGATTGACCTTTATGTTTCTCCTGAATACGATTGAGGCCTGATGTTTGCCAGAAAGAAGAGCGATATTAATCACTTATCCAGAGCCCTTCATCAAGGACGAATTTGTTGAACTTGCCCATGCTGCTGAATATGGGGTAGCGGCGATAAAGACGAGTAAGTACCTCGCGCATCCAAAATATGGCATTGGCGAGGGGAAAGCTCTGGAGATCAAAGACCTTGTAAAAGAACTGAAAGCAGACATGATTCTTGTAGATGAAACATTGAAATCATCACAAGCGTATAATCTTGCAAAACTCAGCCGCGTGGAGGCGAAAGACAGGGAGAGGCTCATTTTAGAAATATTCAATAGAAGAGCCGCATCGGCAGAAGCGAAGCTCCAAGTTAGGCTTGCTGAGCTCTCATATGAAATATCCAGAGCGAAGGAGAAGGTCAGGCTTGCGAAGATGGGCGAGCAGCCCGGTTTCTTCGGTCTCGGTAAGTATGAAGTTGATACATACCACAAAGATATCAAAAGGAGAGTTTCCACTTTGCACAGAAAGATTGACGAAGCAAGGAAGAGGAGAGAACTCTACAGAGCCTCGCGAAAAAGATCTGCATTTCCTATAGTTTCCCTTGCTGGTTATACCGGAGCAGGGAAAACTACTCTCTTCAATCTGCTTACAAATGAAGCGAAGACCACAGGCGAAGGCGTCTTCACTACTCTAAGCACTTCTACAAGAGCATTGACGATAGACGGAGAGAAGGTTCTGCTTTCTGATACAGTAGGATTCATCAGCAGGCTCCCTCCCTACATGATAGAAGCTTTCAAGTCGACCCTTGAAGAGTTGACCTATGCTGATTTGGTCCTGCTTGTAATTGATGCTTCATTGAGCATAGACGAGATGTCAATAAAGATGGACAGCTGCGAAAAGACCCTGGCCGATCTTTCTGTCACTTCGTCAAAAGTAATCTACGTCCTCAACAAGGCAGACCTCAGCAGCATTGCTGACGTTGCAGAGAAGGTTTCTCTGCTTCAATTAAACCCTAATAGATTTGTCATGGTCTCCGCTAAGACCGGAGATGGTATAGACAATTTGAAGGCGATGCTTTTGCAATATCTTGAAGAAACCCCCAGAGTCGTGCTGAGCTAGCTCATGGGAAAAGTCTACGTTCTGAGGATGGGTCACAGGCTTCACCGGGATTTTAGAACTACTACTCATTGTGCTTTGGTGGCAAGGGCATTCGGTGCAAATGGGATCATAATCTCTGGCGACAGGGACGATGATATTATCAAAACTGTTCAAAAGATCAATGCTTCGTGGGGAGGGAGTTTCGAGGCTGAATATGAGAAGAATTGGAGGAAGGTCATAGAGAATTGGAAGGCTGGTGGAGCATATGTAATGCTCTCAACCATGTATGGAATTAATCTACCAAAAGCAGTCAGCAAGATAAAGCATGGAAACGATGTCCTGATTGTTATAGGCTCTGAAAAGATGCCTTCTGAAGTTTTTCATATGGCTGATATCAATATTGCAGTAACTAATCAGCCGCATTCGGAGGTTGCTGCTCTTGCTTTGATATTGGACAGAATATTCGGCGGGAGAGAACTGGATAAGAAGTTCAAAGGTGCAAAGATAAAAATTAAGCCTCAGGAGAAGGGAAAGAAAGTTAAGCGCTATATGACACACAAACTCTAGAATGTTCCTAGACAGCAAACATCCGTCCCAGTCTAACCTATCTGTCTAATTCTTTGATTTTGATTCCAGCCGCTTAATCAACCATGATCTTGCTCCCATGATATACGAAGGAGGAATTGGACTTCCTTTTCGTGCTCGTAGCTCAATCCTGCTATCATCTTCGTTACCTTCCACCAAAATTATTCCAATACCTTCTTTCTCACATACCTGCTTGAACAGCCGGATATACTCATTTTTGCTATATTGATTCCATCTGTACATGGGGAGAGCCGTGTAAGAATAATCGAAAGTAAAACGGTCAAAATACGCTTGACCAAATATTTGATGTATGTTGTTATACTTGCAGTTGTCTTTTGCTTGGACAGCAACAAGCTCATTTTCTTTTAACCCCACGACATCTACCTCCGTAAGCTTTTCTGAAAAAAGTCTGGGAATTCTCACATTTTTATTAGTACACCTTATTCCTAGCTTCTTTTCGAGAAATTTTTGTATAATCGGTAACATTGCCCTCTCTTTATATGTAAAATCTTTCACTTTTATTCGCTCTCGGCTAGAATGGCTCATACCAATTATTTAGGCTTAGTATCTTCTTTCAATCTAAGAGGTTCAAAAAATCTTTAACAGTCAATTCAGCGCCATCTATGATCCGCCTAAGCGTACCCTTCTTCAGTGTAGGATGCAGAGGAACTGTGAGCTTGATGACCTTCCCACCTCCGGCCTTCTCTAGTCTTATATGGCTGCCTTTTTGTCTGATGACCTTGAAACCAGCTTTAGATAGTGCCTTTATGACGTCTTTACCAGAGACAATGGGAAGCCTTTCGCTCAAGGTTAGAGCGCCACTTCAACAATCTCTTTCCCTCTAACCGCCCTAACCTCTGCCTCA
>JACPBJ010000043.1 GCA_016180375.1 Nitrososphaerota archaeon
TCCAATATCTTCAAGCGCGATAAGCTCCGCAATCGTAAAGCAGTCGTGAACCTCGGCAAAGTCAATATCATTAGCAGTTAAATTTGCCTGCCTAAAAGCCTCCTTAGACGCAAGAACTGCAGATCTCAAACTTGTCATATCTCCTCTTTGATGTAATGCTCCTGTGCCACCAGCCCTCCCCGAACCTGCAATTCGAATTGCGGAGCTGTCATACTTTCTTGCAAGTTCTTCACTGGCAAGAATTACCGCAGCTGCACCATCAGAAAACGGGCAGCTATCATACAGTTTAAGTGGGTGAGCAATTACAGCCGATTTCAAGACGTCTTCAACAGTAATTTTCTTCTGAAGATGAGCTTTTTCGTTCAGAAGCCCGTTTTCATGATTCTTTACAGCAACCAAAGCAAGATCCTCTTCAGTCGCATTATATCTGTCCATATACGTTCTCGCTATGGCGGCATAGAGCCCTGGAAATGAAGCGCCGCTGCCTCCTTCAAAGACGTAGTCAGAACCATACGAAAAGTAAGTCGTTGCCGTAATGGTATCCAGATGGCTTATCCTCTCAGTTCCAACTACGAGCATCATATCATAGATCCCCGCAGCAATGTTGATGTAAGCCTCTCTGAATGCGGAGGCACCGCTCGAGCACGCTGTTTCTATTGTAGTTGCAGGTGCATCAGGGATTCCAAGACCGCTCATTATCAGAGGGCCAAGATGTCCTTGCCTTTCGCTGAGGCTGAACGCGTTAGAAACAAAGGCTCCCTGAATCTGCTTCGGATCTAACTCTATTTTCTCGATGGCTTCTCTGGCTGCCAGCAAGGCAAGATCTCTAGCTGTAAATGGAAGCTTGCCATATTTCGTGCTTCCAGCGCTGATAACATAGACCTTTCTCAAAACTTTCAGATATAGAAGGGAATCGGGAAATAAAAAGATGCCCAAGGTTCAGGTGACTTCATAAGCAACTGCAATATTTCTCCAAAATGGAAATGGCTGAGCGGCCTTGGCACAGGTTCTATCCACCCGACTTGCATCATTCTCTTGATTACCCGAAGGTTTCAATATCTCAGCTGCTGAAGAATTCTGCTGAAAAATACCCTAACAATACTGCTGTATTATTTCTGGACAAACGCCTCAGTTACAAGGAATTAGATGTAATGGTTGATAGTTTCGCCGCTTCACTCCACGAATTAGGAATCGAGAAGGGTAGCAAGGTTGCTCTATTTCTGCCCAACTTTCCTCATTTTGCAATATCTTATTTTGCAGCTCTTAGACTTGGCGCGACGGTCGTTCCGTGCAATCCCCTGTACAAGGACAAAGAACTCGAATACCAGCTCAAGGATGCAGGAGCAGAAGTGCTCGTCGTTGCCGCGGACAAAATAGGCGACAACGAACTATTCAGAACCGTTGCAAACATCAGGGATAGGGTGAATCTTAGACGTATCATAACTTGCAGTCTGACCGACTTCCTGTCACCAGTAAGGAGGCTATTAGCTCCCCTGAAGAAGGTCAGAAAACTCTCCTATCCAAATACCGCAGATTTTATGAGCATGATAAATGGAGGCAAACCCCCTTCTGTCAATATTGATCCTATGAAAGACATCGCGCTTCTGCAATATACAGGAGGGACAACTGGCGTATCAAAGGGTGCAATGCTCTCTCACTACAACCTTGTCAGCAATGCGGTTATGGTATCCAGATGGCTGCCAATGAGAGAAGGCAACGAGATAAACCTAGCAGTTCTACCGTTCTTTCATATCTATGGTCTTACAGTAGCTCTTAACGCTCCAATACTTACAGCGACAACGATCATCATGCATCCAAGGTTCGAAGCCAAGCAGGTTTTGGAAACCTTGGAGAAGGAGAAGGTTACGGTGTTTTGCGGCGTGCCTCCAATGTACATTGCCTGCATAAGCCATCCAGATGTATCCAAATACAAGTTGAACACTTTAAGAGGATGCATTTCTGGTGCCGCTTCACTTCCAGTTTCAGTGATGAAGAGTTTCAACGAACTGACATCTGCAAACCTTGTTGAGGGCTACGGTCTGACGGAGGCAAGCCCTGTCACACATTGCAATCTATTGCACAAAGGAGCTCTTGGCAAATCTGGCTCTATAGGCATCCCACTTCCCGATACAGATGCGAAGATTGTTGATTTGGAAAACAATGCAAAAGAACTTCCTGTTGGAGAGGTTGGTGAACTATGCGTCAAAGGCCCTCAGGTGATGTTAGGTTACTGGAATAAGCCAGAAGAGACTGCAAAAATGATCAAGGACGGCTGGCTCCTTACAGGCGATATAGCAAGGATGGACGAGGATGGATACTTCTACATAGTAGATAGAAAGAAGGACATGATAGATGTTTCGGGCTTTAAAGTATGGCCAAGGGAGGTTGAAGAAGTCCTCTACGAACATCCTGCCATAAAGGACGCCGCTGTAATTGGCATTGCAGATAAGTACAGGGGAGAGACTGTGAAAGCATTCTTGGTTCTGAAAGAGGGCTTTCAGGGACAGGTTTCTGAGGATGACATCGTAAAATTCTGCAAGGAAAAGATATCTACCTTTAAAGTTCCGAAGATAATCGAGTTCAGGAAGGAGTTACCCAAGACGATAATCGGGAAGGTGCTAAGAAGGACTCTTAGAGAAGAGGAAGCAAGTAAATAATGCATTGCACGCCCCTGCGTGCGAACGATACGGAGGGGAGTCTACATGAAGAAGGAAAGGAAAACAGTGCTGATGAAGTGTGGAAATTATTTGCCGAAGAACTCTTTCGGGGTTATTGCAATTTCGTATTTTAACGGGGTAACATCGATCTTCTCATCAGCCACCATCTGCATCCATATTCTTCCTGCCTCGCTGAGCCATTCATATCTGTCAACATGGAAGATATACATCAGAGCGGCATCCTGAGGGAAGTATGGGCCATCTATCTTGCCTCCAAGTTTCTTTGTCACCTGCGCATGAATCTTGTCGAGTTTCTGGAGGAGCTTTCTGTCTGAAACGTCTGCATCCATTCTCTGTATGATTATCATTGAGGCATTTTCATTGCGGCTTGATATTTATGCTTGTTTGATTTCAGTGGTTCTGATAATTCATTAGGGTATGCTAGCCTGTGTGTAGAAATTTCTACCTCCCCTTACATACATAAACTCAAAAACCAATATTCCGGAGATTTATCAGAACCATTTCACTAGACTTAAATTCGCTCGATGAAAAGTTGTTGAAAGTTGCGGGGGTCGCCCAGACTGGTCAAAGGCGCGAGGCTCAGGTGCTTGAGCTAAGAGACCTCGTCCGTTAGCGGTTCGTGGGTTCAAATCCCACCCCCCGCACTAGTTAATCTAAACCTCGAGGTAAACTATGGATTTTGCATAATCTGGTTGACAGCTCTCCTCATGGCTTATACCTCCACCACGATATCTTTGTTACACACTCGTTATGGAATTTGCACTATGTTTTCCGGCAT
>JACPBJ010000044.1 GCA_016180375.1 Nitrososphaerota archaeon
GCTATGATGAAGTACCGCGGTCCGACGGACCAGCACCGTTGGGTCGAAAAGAAGTACATCGTAAGACTCTTCGCAGGCTTGTTTGTCATGAGCATTGGAATAGTTGTCAGCAGGCTGGGATTTGCAGTGAGAGGCTCGGACGTTCAGTATATAGGAATACCTGAAGATGGAGGCTCTGTAGATCTTACAGTTGCCCTTATGGCGATGTTTGCTGGGCTTCTGCTGAATCTTTATGGAATCTACAAGTACAGATCAGAATATAGTGAGATCAGAGAAAAGGAGCCTAGACCCGAGGGGCTGTTCATTGCTGCAGGGCTATTAATTACGCTTGCAGTTCTCGGCGCTGGACTGTTCATAGCATTTAATGCTCCCAGATAAGCCGATACGATAACTTCATTCGTGTAATCTAACTGACTTTATGTTAACAAACTCCAGCATTCCATATCTTGATAATTCTCTTCCGATCCCGCTCCGCTTAACTCCTCCAAAAGGCATACGAGGATCTGACACGATAACGCCATTGATGGTGACGAGTCCAGCCTCTAATTGCCTAGCAACCTTCCGAGCCTTTACAATATTATTTGTCCAAAGGCTTGCTCCTAATCCAAATCTGGTAGAATTCGCCTTTTGGACGGCATCATCTTCATTCTTTGCCGCAATTATCGGAGCAACTGGTCCAAAGACCTCTTCGCTGACAACTCGCATCTTATCATTAACATCAGTAACCATTGTAGGAGCATAGAAGTACCCTTTCCTTCTTAGCCTCTTGCCTCCGAGCAGAATATTTGCACCTTTCTTCCTAGCGTCATCAACTTGGCTCTCAATTCTTGACAGAGCGTCTTTAGAAACCAGAGGGCCAAGATCAGTGTCTTTCCCTAGTGGATCGCCAACCTTCAATTGCTTCGTATTTGAAATAAAAAGATCAATGAACTCATCGAAGACCTTCTTCACTATGATAAACCTCTTTGATGCGATGCAGCTCTGGCCACAGTTCACAAATCTTCCAATCACAGCGTACTTGGCAGCTTTCTGAACGTCGGCATCTTTTAGCACAACAAAAGGATCACTCCCTCCGAGTTCCAAGATAGACTTTTTCACCTTTGAAGTAGCTTTCAAGCCAACTTCTATCCCGACCTCTACGCTTCCCGTAAAAGAGAAACCATCCAAATCTGCATCAAGCAGAGCACGGCCAGTATCCGAATCCCCTACTATCGTATTGAAGCATCCTTCAGGCAAAGTATCATTAAAGACATCCTCAAGCGCTGTGCCAGATCTCGGGACATGCCTAGATGGCTTCAGAACGACAGTATTGCCCACCAGCAGCGAGGGGACAGCGAACCTCATGGGCTGCCACATAGGAAAGTTCCAAGGCATTATGCAACCGATAACGCCCAACGGCTCAAACGAAATGTAGCTCTCCTTAGCATCTGTCTTGCATTTTTCATCTTCAAGAAACTTCGGGGCGTTTTCGGAAAAATATTCCAGCCCCCACACACATTTCTCAACCTCTGCAATAGATTCCTTGATAGGCTTACCCATTTCAGTCGTAATTATTTTCGCAAATTCATTTCTCCTAATACTGATAATTCGAGCAGCTTCAGACAGTCTGTCTGCCCTCTTCTCCGGTGATAGTTCTTTCCACTTTTGGAAGGCTTTCTTTGCTTTTGCCACGACTTTATCTACTTCATTCTTTGAAGAAGGTTCGTAGCTGAAGATCTCCTCTTCAGTGGCAGGGTTAACGCAGTGTATCAACAGCAGACAATGTATTCAAGTAATAAGATAAAGCCTTCATTTCCTGCTTTATGTTGCAACCCCCCTAGGCTAGTTTTGCACAGGGGCGTGCTATCCATATTATATACGGGGGGAGGGGGATCATACATTTGCGGGCGTGCCTGTTCGACAGAACCACGCACCGGTCCTGGTAACTCTTCGAGAGATCCTTATCCGCTTTTTATACCCCCCTCTAGGGCCCGTCAAACGATAGGGGCCCATATACTCACAGTACTGTTGGTAGGAACTGTATGAACAAGGTGTACAGAGAAACATCCTGCAGAGTTACCAGAACCCTCTAGTGTTCAGCTCAATGTTCTGTACTGTATATACAGACATGAAAACCTAGAAGAGTTTTGAAATCACGCCATACTCTCTTTTGAAACTCTCCAGAGAGTCAGACGCATGGATGATATTCTGAGTTATCGCCAAACCATAATCTCCCCTGATAGTACCAGGGGCGGCCTCAGGAGACTTTGTAGCTCCGATCATACTTCTTACAACTTCTACAGCAGAATTCCCTTCTAAAACAGTAGCAACTATTGGACCCGATGTCATGAACGATACTAGCTCACCGAAAAAGGGCTTGCCCTTGTGCGGCACATAGAAATCTTCGGCCACTTTATTGGTCATCTTCACCATCTTCATCGCAATAATCTTGAAACCTTTCTGCTCAAATCTAGAGATTACAGAGCCAATCAAGCCACGGGCTACGCCATCTGGCTTGATCAATATCAGAGTTCTTTCCACTACTTCTTCGCCTTTTCTTGCCTTGTCCACTTGAACTTTCTAGGGTCTCTTCTGAAGATAGTAGCACTCTTCCTGCATTTGGCGGAGCAATACCAGTGTACAGCTCCATCATTCCTGATCATCATTACACCCTCTCCCCATGGAACAGTCTTACCACAAAACGAGCAGTTCTTCAGAGAGAGCATTTCTACCTGATCTCTTTCCTTGCTTCTCTTTCAGTCTCTCTGAGCATCAGAATGTCTTGAAGGCGTACTGGGCCTTTTACGTTTCTGGTAAGGATTCTTCCCTTGTCCTTGCCTTCCAGAATCCTGACTCTAACCTGTGTAATCTCCCCTGCTACGCCAGTCCTGGCTACCACTTGGATTACTTCCGCTGGCGTTGTACGCTCCTCAGATTCCTTGGCGCTCATTTCCTATCAGCTTATTTCTTTAGCTTGCTCAGAGAGGTTGTAATCTGCTCTAACATCTGCTGTGCCTCACCCGGCTCTACTATGCAGGCAGCCGCAGCTCCTACGTCCATTCCCAACGCGCTTCCTATCTGCGTCTTCGATGGGACAAACACATAGGGAGCATTCCTCTCTTCGCACAAAATTGGAAGATGAGCTACAACCTCTGGAGGATCTACATCTTCAGCAATTATCGAGAGTTTTGCTAGCCCTCGTTCAATTGCTTTGGTGGTCTCGTTAGTACCCTTTCTGATCTTACCCGTCTGCTTCGCCTGCCTAAGCGCCTCGTATGCGGCATCGACAAGCTCGCGTGGGGTCTCAAACTTTACGAAGTACGGCTTCGACATGTTCTATTGCCTCCCTCAACTTCTATGGGGAATTAATTCTGGATGAATTTGGGTTCATCTAATCTCGCCCGGCGGTCTATCTTTAGGGGCGACTTAAAATGCTTTTGCCTGTTCGAAACAAAGCAAAACAGTTTTGTTAAAG
>JACPBJ010000037.1 GCA_016180375.1 Nitrososphaerota archaeon
TACGCCCTTATAATGGCCACTGGGAAGACGCTATGGACGTTTGACCAAGGACCTCTTCTCAACAGGAATCTCGACCTGATACGGCTCAGAGGTGCAATTGATGTTGCGGATTCACTTGTCTTGCATGTGCACGGAGTCAGCTACGCGGAGGGCAAGCTCTTCATCCCATCTCCCCCATGCGATGTGATGGTGGTGGATGCGCTCACAGGCAAATTGGTGAAAAGGATAGCAGACATGTGCGATTACAGGACCGTCCCAGGAGCGCACGAATGCAGAGGTTACAAGGTTCAGGCATACGGCCCTGAGATTTCTACAAAGAATAGAATCATTGTCGTTAAGGCGGGAGCTGTCGATGAAAGTAATGCAGGATGCAGAGCCTTCTTCGCAGCCTACGACCTAGATACATATGAGAGGAAATGGGTCTTCTTCAACAGAGCACCACTTGGAGGAGACAAAGACTGGTTCATCAAAGTTGCTGACAAAGGCTGGGTGGGAGGTAAAATGGTTCCTACAGACGGAGGACCAATATGGGATGGTAGCGGAAGACCGAGGCAAAGAACGCAGGAGATACTCAAGGCAAGTGATATCGTGGCAAGGTGTAGGGAGTGCGTAGAGAACGACTGGGGTAACTTTGTCTTCGACGGGAGATACTCAAGGCAAGTGATATCGTGGCAAGGTGTAGGGAGTGCGTAGAGAACGACTGGGGTAACTTTGTCTTCGACGCATTGTTGCTGGACAAAACCAGTGTGAGAACTGCGATAGTCGGAGGTGCAGCTCCAGGCTGGGGCCAGCATGCTATAGATGAAGATGCCGGAGTCATATACGTAGCAACTGGACAGGCATCACCTGACTGGAATGCAACATTCAGACCAGGACCTAACATATTCTCAGCATCTATACTTGCACTTGACGTAAAGACTGGAGCCCTCAAGTGGTGGTTCCAGAGCGTAGCTCATGACCTTTGGGACTACGATTGCGCATGGAATGTGGCTCTGACGCAGATTCAGGGTAAGAAGGCGGTAGTCAAGGCTTGCAAGAATGGAATCGTATATGCACTGGACGCTGCAACTGGAGCTCCAATCTGGAACTATGTAGCGGAGGATTTGGCATACACGGAGTTTGTCTGTAAATCAGCAGCTGGAGGTTGCTTCCTCGACCCAACCAACAAGCAAGACATGACCAAGCCATGGCAGGAATATCCCTCTACACAACCGCGCTGGCAGAACCCACCCGGAACTGGGGCTTTCGAGTCCGATGTAGCAATCGGAAGGGGGAAGGTCTTCGTGGTGGGCCAGAACAGTCCGTCGTACGGGCGTACAGTACCTGTAGGTCCTGACCGAATAAGCAACGGCAATCAAGGTTTGACACCGCCGTTCACACCAAAGGAAAACGCGACCCTATATGCCATAGATCTGAACACAGGGAAGAGGGTATGGAAGGCAGTAGGCAGCGCAACCACGGGCTTCCGAGGAGGAGCGATAGAGAGCGGTGGTGTAGTATATAGTCCTGGACCAGACGGGGTATGGCGATTGTATGATGCAGATGCTGGGAAACTGCTAAGCGAGAAGTTCTTTGGAACTGCATTGAGCGTACCAAACTCCATGGGAGCTGATGCAAACGGCAAGATGAAGGTGCTGATCAATGCAGGTTCAGTAAGAGGCGGTGGCACTACTCCTGGAGCATTAATGGCCTATGGTCTACCTGACAAACTCCCAGAGCCTCAAATAATCACAAGGGAAGTCATCAAAGAAGTGACCAAAGAGGTAGTCAAAGAAGTAGAAGTTCCAAAGGAAGTCATCAAAGAAGTTGTCAAAGAGGTGCAAGTTCCACAGGAAGTAATAAAGGAAGTCACTGCAATAGGCATCGGCGTAGTCTTAGTAGTCGTAGCTGGAGTTCTCTTCACCAGAAGAAAGAAGACATAAGCTGGAATGGCCTTGCAATATGCAAGGCACTCCAATCTTTTAATCCGATTTTCTTAATCAAACAATAGAGGGGAAAGGAGGATAGGGGCATGGTGGGCAGGGAGATCCTGTCACGCCTTGGATTTCGGTCATGAAACACTCCGAGCCTCCCTTTCCGAGCAAACCTCATGAGGCATAGGACTAGTTACTGTACAATGCCCCAGAATTGAACAAAAACGTATAAATCTCTCCAGGACCACCATGTAATCAATTGTAAAAAGAGAATAAACTTAATTTCTAGCTAATTTCCACTTTAAGTAGCTACATCACCTATGATGAAATACCGCGGTCCGAAAGATGAATACAAGATTATTGAAAGAGCCTACGTCAGAAAACTGATTGCTGGTTTTGCCATTTCACTGATAGGCCTTGCCGCTGATAGATTGGCGTTTGCATTTCAGGGTGCATCAGTAGTATACGTTGATGAGGAGGGGAGAGCAAATTCGAGAAACTTCACCAATGATGCGCCGACGCTACTTGTTGCTCTCGGTCCTCTGATAATAGGGATGGTCATTAGCCTTGTAGCCATAACCAAGTACAGAAACGATTTCAGCGAAATCAAAGATAAATTCTCCAGGCCGGAAAAGAATTTCGTAGCAATGGGTCTTGGTTTGCTGGCTTTGCAGCTAGTAATCGGAGTTCTTGGCATATTCGTATTTCCGAAATAATTACTTCTGATAAACTCTTTTCACGAAGACGGTCTCAAAGCCCCTCTTCTCGTAGAATTCTCTGACTTTGTCGCCTTCTAAATTCTGCAGGCATTGCACATGATCTCCCCTCTTCCCTGAATCCCTTATTGCAACTTCGAGCATCTTCGATGCAATTCCTCGTCCTCTGAACTTCGGCAGTGTGCCGACGCAGTATATCCCGGTTATGCCGTTTTCGTAGTAGGACAAGGTAGTGCCTGCAGGTTCTCCGCGAACTTTTGCCAAGTACAAGGTGCATCCTTTCTTCAAAGACATTTTAGATCGTTTGAGGACTTCCTGCTCGAATCGCGCCGCTATATCGAAAGATGTCATGTATGCCTTGACCCATTCTGTGAGAGTGCTTGCATCTGTAGCAGAAACTTCTGCTGCTCTGCGTTCATCAGGCATGAATTTCCTTAACTTCATCACGTTAAAATCGTCTACATGCTTGAAGTGTTTACCTACGAGATAATCCTCAATTGATCGCTCGGTAACAAAGACCGAGGGCCTTACACCTGCTCCGTTAAAATAGGCAATAACCTCGTCGATGGCATCATTGAGCTTGTTTTTTCTCACACCTATCTCAATGATCCGATTAAATAGAATGTCATCAGGAAACTTTCTATTCAGAAAGAATTTTGCTGAGCCAAAATCAATTAAATCGCTCCATATGGAGAAGAACCCCCGCTCATTGCTTTCCAGCTCTTGGATTTCTTTCTTTGAATTCTTCATATTACAATGCCTAAAATCTTGCACACACAAGAGTAAGCAGGGAAAATATGGCCTTTGGAGCGTCCAAGTCATTATCCATGAAACGGTAGAACTTTTTCTCAATGTTAAGCACTTTTTCCAAATAACTCTTCGATCCTCTGGCTCGTTTTTGCAATACAATCAAAGCCTTGGCAATCTCATTTCTTTGATTGCTCGCTTTTGCAAGGGCGCGCTCACTGAAATTAATGTCTTTTCTGTAGTGAGTCGATAAGCAGAGAATTCTAATGGTGTTTGCATCATATTTCTTCAGAAGATCTTTCACCAGAATATAATTACCCAAAGACTTCGACATCTTCCTGCCTTTAACTTTCAATAGCCCTGTATGAATCCAGTAGTTCACGAATGGCTTAGCTCCTGTAAGAACTTCAGCCTGCGCGATTTCTGCTTCGTGATGTGGGAATACTAGTTCAAGGCCTCCTCCATGAATATCGTATCTTTGCCCCAGATTGGAAATTGAAATTGCAGTATCCTCAATATGCCACCCAGGCCTGCCCTTTCCGAATGGAGAGTCCCATGATGGATGTTCATCAATCCTCCTCCAAAGAAAGAAATCTGCCTGATTCTTTTTTTCTGGGCTCGGCTCAATCCTCCTAAGCATGATTTCCAAAGGAGACTGGTGCGAAAGTTTGCCATACTCAGGAAATGTGGAGGTGTCGAAGTATACGTTGCCTTCGACTATGTATCCAGAGCCGTTAGAGAGCATCCTGCTTATCTGTGAAACTGCTGTATCAAGATAGTCGCTCGCCCTTGCCAGTAGGCTTACTGTTTCTACGTTGAGCTCTCTGAGGGCTTCTTTGAATTCCTCTGTATAGCGCTGAGCTATCTCTTGGTAGGATGTCTTTTCTCTCTTGGCTTTTTCGAATATCTTGTCTTCTATGTCCGTCAGGTTCATCACGAAGAACACCTTGAACCCTTTGCTACGGAGATACCGCGCCAAAACATCGTAAACGATGAAGGTTCTTGCGTGGCCTAGATGCGTCGAGTCGTATACGGTCGGCCCGCAGACAAACATCCTAACCTCTCCCTGCCTGATCGGTTCAAACCTTTTCTTGGTAGCAGAAAGGGTGTCGTAAAGGATGAGAGCCAAGACCAAAATGCCAACTTTGTCTTTGGTAATAACTTTTCTAGGAGTACTCATTTCCTTTTGTCAATCACGTATGAAGAGATATCGCGAAAAGAGGATCAGAAGTTTAGCAGAACTGCGGAAGATCATGCCCACTCTGGATGCTGATGAAGGTATCAGGATAGATGCTGTAAATGGCAGGTCAAAATGCTTCATGTTTGTTACCAAGAAAGGTGGGAAATACACAATTAACATTGCAGAAAGAATCTACGATGCATCTTTCAAAGCGTATGTTCCCGGAGGCAGGGAAACGTGGTTTCACACTGGCGATCTTGAGGAAGCCTTGTCTAAAATCACGGCTGAGGCTCAAAGACCATTTCGAGCGTACCTCTACTGATTCAAACAGATGAAAATTAGCCCAAGAGTTATGAGCCGCTAAAGTCAGGCCGTCAACGTGCATAGAATAGGCTCCAAAGTACCAGGACCAAAAGCAAAACAATTAGTCGCAAAGGCTGCAAAGACGATAGTCAATTCTACATTTGTCTATCCATTTGCAATAAAGGATGGAAATGGCTGCTATCTGGAAGATGTTGATGGAAATGTATTCCTTGATTTTACGGCGAATATTGCGTCCTGCCCTCTCGGCTATGGCCATCCAGATATTTTGAATGTTCTCAAGAAGTACTCAAAGATCGGCGCCCACAAAATAGCAGGGCAGGATTTTTACTGCGAAGAGCATCTTGAGCTCTCTGAAGCTGTGCTTGCCACAAGCTCCAAGAATCTTGGCAGAGCCTTCCTCTCTAACAGTGGTGCTGAAGCCGTAGAAAATGCGATAAAATTAGCATACAGGAAGAACGGGCCATTAAGAGGAATTTCATGCAAAGGAGCATTCCACGGAAGAACGCTTGGAGCGCTTACGTACACTTTCAGCAAGCCCGTACAGAAGAAAAATTATCCAGAGTTCCCTTCAGTAAGAATAAAGTTCTGTACAAAAGACGACGATCCTGAAGTGGATGCCATACATTCTGTTCTGGCTGAGGATAAGAAGGTAGCTTTCATAATAATGGAGTTGATTCAGGGTGAAGGGGGGCTAAATGTTGCAGGCAGGAGATTCATTGCGAATATCACAAAAGCAGCAAGGCAGTACAATGTCCCTCTTATAATCGACGAAGTTCAGTCTGGAGTAGGCAGAACAGGAAGCTGGTGGGCTTACCAGCATTTCGGAGTTACTCCGAACATAGTATCTGCTGCTAAAGCGTTGCAAGTCGGAGCCACTCTCTGTGAGGATAATTTCAACCCTGAAAGCGGGGCAGTTTCAAGCACATGGGGAGGAGGCGACAGAATAGACATGGCAGTCGGAAAAACCATCTTGGGCGTCATAAAAAGAGACGATCTATTAACGAATGCGAAGAAAATGGGGGGGTATCTGACGAAGAGGCTCCTCGAGATAAAAAACTCTGACGACAGAATCACCGATGTAAGGGGAGTCGGACTGATGATCGGAGTTGAATTCAAGACGAGGCGGCAGAGAGACGCTATCGTCAATAAAAGTTTCAAGAAGGGATTGCTGTTGCTGGGATGCGGAGAGAAGACGCTAAGGGTAATACCTCCATTGATAATTGAGGGAAAGCATATCGATGAAGGCATTGAAATATTGCAAAAGGTACTTGGAGAGAGTTAAGCAGTTACCATAGCCCAGTATGGATTAGAAGATTCTGGCTTCATCCACTTCTCCCTATGTCCATCAGCAGTTTCAACAACGAACTCGCTTCCAGACTCTCGAACAAGTTTCTTTACAGGATGGCTCATTCTGTATCTGCAGTATTCAGCATCGGTCATCATTATGCCTCCCTCTCCATCTATGATGGACTGAGCCATCTTGACTCCTTTAGTAGATAGCTTGATAGGCACTATTGCAACGGCAACTCCAAGTTCACCCAAAGCACGCAGGAGGCCCATTTACTATCGCGGAGTGGTAATAGGCAGATATTAATTAAGCTAACTGTTACCGGTTCTGGTAACTCTGCGGGAGGTTTCTTTGTACACCTTGTTCATACAGTTCCTACCAACAGTACTGTGAGTATATGGGCCCCCTATCGTTTTGACTAGGGCCCCCGGGGGTATAAAACATGTTTAATTGGCATGTCTGAATAATAATCAATGTTGGACACCTACGAATGTATTGTAAGCAAGTTAGATGTAAGGGAATTCAGCCCAGAGAAAGTTCCAGCAGAAACCAAACTGAAGATCCTAGAAGCAGGCAGGCTTACTGGTAGCGGGCTCAACACCCAGCACTGGAGGTTTGTCCTTGTGCAAGGGCCCGAAAATCTAAAAAAACTCGCTCAAGATAGCACAAGTGGAAAATGGGTTCAGCACTGCAATTTTGCCATAGTAGTTCTAACTAACTCTAGCTACGACTTCCACATGATAGATGCGGGAAGAGTTATTCAGGATATGCAATTAGCAGCTTGGAATTTTGGAGTAGCTTCATGCATCTTTACAGGGATGAGAGTCGATAATCTTCAAAAAGATTTCAACATTCCTGAATACCTGCATCCAACCGTCGTTGTTGGTTTCGGTTACCCAGCCAAGAAAATCTTAGGTCGCAAGGAGCGTCTTCCGCTGGATGAGATTGCTTTCCTTGAAAAATATGACAATAAGCTGAACCACCAAAGATTCTGAATGGCAGAAAACCTATTGCTTTCCCTTATTACCATACAATCAATGGAACTGGCCTTAAAGAAATGCATGCCATGCGAAGGAGGAACTCCTCCTATGTCGAGGGAAGAAGCGGACAAGTATCTTAAAGAACTTCAGAGCTGGAGCCTTGTAGAGAACAGAATAGAGAAGGAGTTCAAATTCCCTTCATATTTGAACGGACTGGAATTTGCTTATGGCATTGGCAAGATTGCCGAGCAAGAACAACATCACCCTGACATACTAATCAAATGGAGGAAAGTGAAAATTACCCTCACAACGCATGCGATAAAGGGCTTAAGCGAGAATGACTTCATTATGGCGGCAAAGGCAGACGCAAAATATGCAAAGTTCTTACAAATAGCGTAGAGCCGATCTTACCTTTATTATATCTACAGTTCGAGGGAAGAGTATGGAGTTTCAGCTGCCTCGTGGCATGAGGGATTTAGAGCCCGAGGACTTTGATTACTATGAAGCGATAAGGCAGGCCTTCGTGGAAACCTGCAGGATTTACGATTTCAAGCTTATGGAGCCTTCCGCAATAGAGATGCTTTCTACGCTGGAGGCTAAGAGCGGAGAATCAATCAAAAATGAAATTTACTACTTCAAGGACAAGAGCGAGAGAG
>JACPBJ010000038.1 GCA_016180375.1 Nitrososphaerota archaeon
GACGGTGACCAGTGAGGCTCCTTGGTCACCGGATGCTCTCCACTAGCAATTTGGCGTATGACCTCTCCTACCCCTTCCCCAAAGATCTGGTCTAGCAATCCTTCATCCATCATTTTGCGCAGATACTCACCCTGCCGATCCCCAAAGATCCATCTTAACCGATGATCTGTATCATCCAATTGTTCCTCTGTCTTTAGTTTTTCAGCAATCATAGCTTGTAGTACTGATGTAGATTCTTAAAAAGGTATATGGATTTCAGCTCCGGACAACCCTTCTAGCGAAGGCCGCTCACACTTCACAGTCTCTGAGAATTAAGTTATTTTTCGAACCTAAAGCCGCAGAAGTGGCAGAACGGCGCGCCTACTTCAACGAGGTTGTGGCAGCTTGGACAGTGGTGCGAGATCACACTAGGAGGTCTTTCAATCTTCGGGGGCTTCTCCTCTTTTGCAGGGTAGAAGAGTGCAAGTAGGGTCTCTGTTCCAACCACGTTTGGATGCTTCTCTATCAAGTCGTAGATTATCTTAGATAGGCCTTTCAGATCATCAGCCTTTATCACGAGAACAGCATCATATCTTCCAAGCACACTATGCGCCATCTGAACCCCTTTGATCAGCCTCGAACCAACCATCTCTTTGGATGTACCAGGCTTCATCTTCACAAGAACATATGCCAGAACTACCATTTTATTCACCAGAAGGGAGTGCAACGCAAGTTTCCGTGTGAATTATACTAGGGTTCTTCTCTATGACCTGATACACTATGTCTCCAAACTCCTCCAGATCCTTAGCCTCGATAACAAGTATTGCATCAAACCTGCCAAATACCGAATCAGCGCTTACCATGCCCTTCAAAGCCCTGCTCTCTCTGAGAGACTTCAGAACCTCTTCAGAAGTTCCCGGTTTTGTATTAAACAGAACATAACCTCTCATACCATTGGTAGCAGCTTAGATGATAATTATCTCTTGTTCTTTCCCACAAATTATTTCGTGAGCTGAACTAAGCGATTCTCTTGCATCCTTTCCTCCCGCAGCCTATGAACAGTTAGCATGAAATACGCCATCGCAAGCAAAATGAGTGGACCTGCAAGCGCTGTTGGCCAGAAGCCCGCAAATTGACCTTCCGTAGAGATGCTTCCTATCATCCTGATTAGATTCCCTACGCTCAAAAGGTACAGAGGCAATAGACTCAACCCTTTGTAGGGAGCGTGTCCGGATAGAATGCTTGGCAGCAGAATCGGTGCATAGCCAACTATAGTTGAGCCTAGAAAGCCTACTGAAAGCGAATGTATGAAAGAGTCTCTGAATGCAAACGGAACCTTTTGAAGATAAACAAGTGATGTTGCTGTCATTAGCCCTGCTGCAATGCCCACAATGAGCCACAAAGATGCAAACCTTATTGATCTTGTAAAGTAGACATAACGCTTCTTATCTCGTTCAGTCATTCGGCTCTCTATAACAGCAGGGAGATTTTCGAATATCTGCAACGATCTTAGGAACAAGAGTCCAGCTATAAGGGAGAAGACGAAGGATATCATAGTCAGGCTCTCATATGCAACGATGGATGATAAACCAGATAATGCATTAGCCAAAACAAGAAAGATAAGCGCGACAGATGATTCAACTTTCCGCAGCTTGGCGAGTCTGAAATGTATTGTTCTTAATTCTACACCAAATATCATCAGTGCAGGAAAGCCAAGCAGAGAAAGGTGCAGAATTTCGAGGCTGAATCCAAGGTTGCCTTGCGCCTCCTTCATGGCCATTATAGCTAAAGAGAATGGAAGAAAGAAGGCACTGGCAAGGAAATAATATTCGGTTATTGCCAAGTTCCCTTCCGGCTTTCGCACAAGATTGGCTACGATGAACAAATGCAGAATACCTGCAACCAAGAGTAAAAGATGGCCTAGTAATCTTGAAACAAATGAAACAGCAATGCCTGTCATAAAAAGAGCGAGAGCAAGATAAGCCGCGTATTTCGGTGAGATGGTTTTGTTCTTGAATCTGGGGATGAGATTGTAAGATACCCCCATTATGAAGAGGTACACGAACCCGTAAAGCTGCAGGTAGGGGTGTTTAGAAAAGAACACTTCCAGGCCAAATGGGAGAGAGAATCCTGACATTGCGGTTAACCATAAGGCTCCAATCAGGGTTCCTAGGACTGCTGATAATCCGCTTGCCGCTATTGCAAATATTGTAAGCCGCGGTTTAAGACTAGACGCCATATTCCCCCCCTCTTAGACCTATAATCTAATTCAGGATGTCTATCATCTGCCCTTGTTACCTGAAAGCAATAATTTGAAACCCATTCTCTTTACACCAAGATTAAACATGGTTCCACAACCAGAACACTTGTCAAACTCGAAGCCCTTAATCATTCCACCTAACAGGTTAGGCATTGGCTGATCTTTATGAAACAGCAATTTGCTTTACGGATTCTTATATCATGACAAGGCTACGCATCGTTGGTATAGGAGATTCTACAACTGCAGGTACGCCGGGTTTTCTTTCCCCTCTTGAGGCGCCACCTAACGGCAGAGGCAACCCTGAAAGCCAGTACGCCTACTGGATGATGATTTTGCATCCAGATTGGACGGTTTTGAACAGAGGAATCAACGGCCAGAGATCAGATCAAATCTTATCCAGATTCCAAAAAGATGTCCTGCAACAGAAGCCAGACTACGTAATAATACTGGCAGGCGTCAACGATGTGTACCAAGGTCACTCACAGGAGTCTCTTAAGAGAAATTTGCATACAATGTACAAGATGGCCATGAACGCGAAGATAAATGCTCTTGCCGCTACAATTCTCCCTTACAACACCATGTCTGCATCAGAGGCCAAAGCGATCAAGCAGCTTAACCTTTGGATAAAGGAGACGGCGGAGGAGCTCAAGATTCTATTCTGTGATACTAATAGCGCCGTAGCCGATCCTACTAATCCTGATAGACTACAAAGTTCTCCTGACGGATTGCACCCAGACATTTCAGGGTACCGAGCTATGGGCGAGGCTCTGGCAAAAGTCGTTGAAAGACACACATCCATCCGCTAACCTCAAATCTTCAATCTTTCAAGCGGAATATTGATGTCTTTTCCAATTTGTGAAATATGAATGGACTCGCCAGATGGCAACTTGATCATATGCTTTGAAGATTTTGGAGGCAGCTTATTCCCTGTCAGGCCTGCTCTTATAACATCCTCTTTGGTGATGTTTTCCCCATCTCTATGCGATAGGACGACTATCTCTGATTTTCTATAATCGAACGGATAGATAGGAATTATCTTGCAGCCCAAGAGCTTTAGACAATTGAACCTATAATGGCCGTCAAGGATTATGTTCGTGTTCAGATCTACTGCTATCGGCCTTCTTAGGAACCC
>JACPBJ010000039.1 GCA_016180375.1 Nitrososphaerota archaeon
GGCTGGTGATTTCAGCGTCTGGAATGATAGAGCAAAGGAGATATTCTCACACTTAATGCCTTGATTAATTAGCTCCATGTGTCGAGAGAAAACGCGATATGATCTGAATTGATCCACTTTGTCCACAAGAAGAGCAGGAAAGTTTAGAATAGGTGCGGAACGATTGCCTCATGGATATAATGTGGTCAGACTTCTTGGTCTATCGACCTCTTGAAATCACATCATGATGTAAAGGAACGATCGTAGAAACTTGTCCTAACTAGGCGAGATATCTTTATCAGAATAATGATTGCATTCCAGTAGTGACAGCTAATGGTTTATAAGATCGTTAAGGTGCGAAATTTTCCAACCAGAAAATCTTGTCGAGTATGCGGACGTTTAATCGAGCCTGGAGAAAGAGTCCGTTTGTTCTGGTCTTTAGGTCACGCCAAATATGAATGTTTGGCTCACGAATATCCGCGCGAATCCCGCATACGTGAAGTCTTCCTGAGGTCAGCGAAAGATGTAAAGGAACCGCTGGGAGATGCATGATTAACCTGAGCTTTATACATGATGGTTTATACTACACCTGATTACTGAGAAACTAGTCTATTTGAAGAGCAAAAATATCATTGTTGTCACTGTCTTGGTACTTTTGCTAGGGTCCCTTTTCCCTCCCGAAGCTAATAGTCAGGCACTCGGCCAAAATTGGGAGAATCCTGCGTTCGGAAATAACAATTCTAATTTCAACCCGCAAGTCTCTATAAGCAAGGATAACGTAAAGCTTCTATCTTTAAAGTGGATGCATGTATTGGAAGAAGCGGAGAGAATTCCAGGGGCTACAATAACTATTGGAATACAGACTACCCCTATTGTAGCAAGTGGAATAGTATACATATCAACTCCCTCCAGTATGGTTATTGCATTTAACGCAGCAGATGGGGCCAAACTTTGGTCTTTCCAACCAAACCTGACTGCAATAGCTATGAATCCCATTTGGGGGGGCCTCCAAATACAAAGCTCGCTCACATATCACGACGGATTAATTTGGTTTCAAGCGAATGAGTGCACTATTTATGGTCTGGATGCACTCATAGGATCCGTAAAAGTATGGATTCCAGAAACCTGTGCAGAAATTCCAGGTAACACAGGTCATTACGTGGGACACTATGCACCAGTATTCTACAAGAATATCTTGGTAACTAGAGCCTCGGGTGGTGCAACCGGAGGGAGAGGGTTCGTTGCTGGCTACGATATTGCTTCAGGTAGGCTGCTATGGAGATGGTATTCTACTCCTCCTGCTGGCGGGGACCCAGATTGGGATGAACGGACAGGTGCAGCCAAAGGCAATATCAAGGCCTACCGTGGCGATTGGGGGAGTACCGACCTAATTGGTGGAGGATCTGTATGGGCACTCATAGCTGTGGATGACGACACTGGCGTAATCTATTTTCCGACTGGGACTGCCGGTGGCGGCTATGACGCGTCACTGAGACCAGGACCAAACCTGTATACGAACGCAATAATTGCCCTAAACGCAACTAACGGCGAAATGTTATGGTATTACCAAACCACACCTCATGATATCAACTACAATGAAGCAGGTGTTAGTATTGTCATTGGCGAAGTCAGAACGGGTGGCGGCATAAGAAAGGCCGTTATGACCGGAACAAAAGGCGATTGGGTGTATTTTCTGGACGCAAAGACCGGAAGCCTCATCTTTGATCCTATAAAGGTTGGCAACAAAGGGATTAATCGGTTCAACGAAAATCTTGGCAATGATGCCAACTTTACGCTCTCCCAGAGGATTATAGCAGGAAAGGTTTTTTGCCCCGGTTCTGAGGGTGGGATTCAGAGCTATTCTGCTTATGCCTATAACACCTTGTACATAGTTAGTCAAACGTTATGCAGGACTATGGTCGAGGCAAGAATTTCATACAAGGGCAAGATCACAGCGGGTTTCAACGTAGCCCCAGCTCTTGGGCAGGATGAGAATTCTACGCTCTATGCAATTGATGGTGCAACTGGACGATTCAAATGGGGATTCTCAATCCCTAACAGGTATCAAGGCAGTGTCACGGTAAGTAATAATGTCGTCTATCTCTTGGATATAGCAGCCATCTTATATGCAGTGGATGCGGAAAATGGGAATCAGTTAAACAGAATTCCCCTACATGCCACGGGAGTTTCTGGCGTCTCTTTAGGAGCAGATGCAAGAGGAGAAATGAATATCTATGCAAGTGCGGGGGCACGGCCGGGTGTAGTCATGGCACTAGCCCCATTGACTCTACCCGCGGAAAGCAACCCAAGAAATAGCAGTAACTTTTCGAATCTGCTGGTTATTTTGTCCATGGTTATTGCTATCTTGGCAGTCGCCTATGCGGCTCTAATCTCAAAACGAAAATTAAAATAAACAAACAAGTATGCTTCTGATAGTGCATCAATCCAATGGCACGAGCTTAACGAGTCTTTTCTTCTACTTCTTCAGGCTTGCATGGGTAGGATTCGGGGGCCCTCTTGTCCACATTTCTATGATGCAGCGCGATCTGGTTGAGAAAAGGAGATGGTTAGCGCGGGAGGAGTTTATGGACATGCTTGGGCTCACTAACCTGCTACCAGGCCCTAACTCCACGGAGATGTGCATTCACATAGGATACAGGATGAGGGGAAGAATCGGCGCGGTTGTGAGCGGTCTGGCATTTACGCTTCCGGGCTTTTTCATGATGCTTGCTCTTAGCTGGTTGTATTTTCAATTCATTCGTTTACCCAGCGTTTCCGGAGTCTTTTATGGAATAAATCCCGCTGTGGTAGTAATCATTGCGATTACCGCTTTCAGATTGGGACGATCATCAGTGAATGACTGGAAGGGCCTTGGAATTCTGATTTCAGCCTTTCTAGCTATACTTCTTACCAATATTAATGAAGCGATAATCCTCTTGTCAGCGGGAATAGCTGGGTTGATGATTAATGCCAGCTGGCGATCAGAAAGAGATTCAGCAAGACTTCTACCCCTACTAGCTCCCATTCCAATTTTCGCCTTCATGTCACTTGCAAGTCTACCCAGAGAGCTTCTACTTTTCCTGGAATTCTTGAAGGCTGGCTCTCTTCTATTCGGAACCGGCCTTGTAATCATACCCCTAATTGGGCCCGATGTTGTTGAAGGCTTTGGGTGGCTCTCCTATGAACAATTCATTGATGGGGTAACGCTAGGCCAAATAACCCCTGGGCCGGTGGTGAAAACAGCGGCATTTGTGGGATATAAGGTCGCAGGCGTCCTTGGAGCTACCGTGGCAACATTAGGAGTCTTTCTGCCGGCATTCGTAATCGTCATTCTCCTTGCATCATTGCTTCGAAAGGTAAGGACAAGCAAGCTGCTTCAAGACTTTCTCAACAGTTGCGATCTCGCTCGGCAGAGTCTCAGTCATAGATATGTGGACTATGGCCATATCAGCTATAAGTCTCCTTATGTTTGTTAGGTTCAAGATGCCTCTTCCTTTGATTATCCTGACCTCTGGAGCTTTAGGCCTTATCCTGACACTCCTTCGAGACGGTATATGAAGCTCTTCCTCCTCACAAGAAATACCGATATAGTTCACGGCGCACGAACTTGAGATAATCGGATTCGCGGAAGGTTTGAAGGCGGGTCCTTATGAAGCGATCGGCGATACAAGAACAAATGCTAATTACACCTAAATGCCGTTTTGCGCTCAAAATTGTGCGATTGCTCGCGTGTAGGTTGCCCATGACTTGCCTCCTTAAGTGCCGAATCTCTCCGAACGCGTAACCGAAAAGGTGAGTTGGTCGTGGGCTTGAATTCCATGAGCCTCACCATTTGACACATGCCGAATGATTGACAAACTTTAGCGAGATTGGTTTTCAATAACAGAACTCCGACCTTCAACTTGATAATATCATGGCCCGCGGGAAGCTAGCCTGGGTGGATCTGCTGAGTTAATGACAGCTTTTCGGAAATGAAGTAATCTAAAGTGGACTTGAGAGGCTAGTTCTAGACTAAATGGAAGCCAACTCTCGAGACGCGTGTTGGAAGGACAGGAAAATACTAGATTCGAAAAAAGCACTAACTAATTATATTTAGTCTTTGAAGGCGAAAGAGTCTTGCAGAAATGTTCGGCATCGGTCGTTGGACTGGGCTTTGTAGGTCTAGCGACGGCAGTTTGCCTTGCCAAGCTTGGAATGAGGGTCCTTGGCATTGATATCGATAAGAAGAAAGTTCTAATGATATCCAAAGGGTCTGCTCCTTTCCATGAGCCCGGACTAGAAGAGCTCCTAAAGGAATCCATTCGCAATGGACGCATAGAAGTTTCAAACAATGTATCATTAGTAACAAATTCGCCAATTATCTTCATCATCGTTGGAACCCCAAGTAAAGAAGACGGATCAATGGATGATAGATACCTGCTTTCTGCGGCTAAGGAAATCGGCTCTGCGATAAAGCGTAGCAAGTCTTATCCACTGATAGTTGTCAAGAGTACAGTAATTCCGGGAACCCTATTGAATCTAGTAATCCCAGAAGTCGAGAAAACTTCAGGCTTGAAATACGGCAGGGGCTTTGGTGCCTGCTCTAATCCCGAATTTCTAAGGGAGGGTTCTGCAGTTGAAGACACACTAAATCCAGACAGAATCGTTATCGGAGGAAATGACAAGGATGCCAAGATCTTGAAAGAGTTCTACGGCAAGGTGTACGGAAAGAAACTTCCAAAGGTCATCATCACGAGTCCGTACAATGCTGAACTCATCAAGTATGCAAACAACGCTTTCTTGGCAATGAAAATCAGTTTCATCAACCAAATTGCTCGCATATGCGAAGAGCTTCCCGGAGGAGATGTTAATGTCATTGCGAAAGGCATCGGGCTAGACAAGAGAATTTCTCCCCTATTTCTGAAGGCAGGGTTAGGATTTGGAGGTTCCTGCTTC
>JACPBJ010000051.1 GCA_016180375.1 Nitrososphaerota archaeon
AGGTACAACAGGAAGTCCAGCCGTATCTTTCGTTATGTTAGCAGTATGTCTATCGACCCATAGAGTCTTTCCAGTCTTTGCGTTGATTGCAGAAATCTGGCGGAAGTTTGTCATCATGTAATTGATGCCATCTACAACTAGAGGAGGAGTTTCACCACCTTCGGAGCCGCCTGCCGCTAAAGCTACTCCGATTAGAGTTGCTCTTGCAGCTCCACTGTCAGGTACTGGATAGATCCACTTGAGTTCTAGATGCTGTATATTGTCCTTGGTTATCTGTTTCTGAGGGCTGAAGTTAGAGGCCGATCCATCGTGGTTCTTTCTTTCCCAGTTCCTCTCTTCAACAGGTAGCTGAGCCTGAGCCTCAGCTGGCTTTATTGTTGAGGGGACTAGGGACGAGATGCTTCCGAACATCAGTACTGGTATCAAGAGAACGAGTGCCGCCATAACAGCCGATCTTCCAAACGAATAAGATCGACTCATTTTTGTCGGGCAATCTACTATTTTTGATTTATATAAATTAGCTGTAATAATTGAAATGATTCCCAGTTGACGAATTCAGTTGGCCTCAAGTGGCTTATTCTTACGTGGTTCAGATCTGAAAACTGTATTCCGACTTCACAAAGACAAAATACTTGCACCAAAGAATTGCGTCAGAGGATACCGTAAGTTGAGAAACATTATAGTAAGTGGATTACTTCTCGTATTATTGTTATCTGGGATTGTTATCCCAATCGCAAGAGTTTATGCTCAAGTTGATGACCGAGTTAAGGCATCTGCGACTGAAGCAATTTCAAAGGCCGAAGCCTCCATCAAAGAGGCTCAGACCGCTGTTCTTAAAGCCAAAGATATTGGCGCTGAAGTCGCCAGGGCGGAGTCGCTTCTAACACAAGCATCGAAGGCATTGGAGGATGCAAGGTCAGCCCAGGCAAAAAGTAACTACGAATCTGCCAGGACTTTAGCAAACCAAGCAATAGAAAATGCTACATCTGCCCAAAAACTGGCACTTGATGCTTATAGAAGGGCTCTAGAACTGAAGGCGAAGGCGGAAGAACAGATAGCCATATCGTCAAAGGCTCTGGCTGAAGTATCTGATGCATTAGTAGAAGCAGAAAAGAAAGGCCTAAACGTGTCAAGAATCAAAAACATGCTACACGAAGTTTCAGGGACGATAGAAGCATCCAAGAAGGCGCTTTCTGAAAAGAACTACGGAAGAGCCATTGAATTGTCTGCCTCTGCATTCGAAATGATCGCGAAGGCAAGGGTTGCTTTGTCGCTTTCAACGAGCGATGTTAGGAACTCTGAGAGAGTTCTCATTCAGGTTCGAGAAAGGCTCGAGAAAATCAAGTCATACCTAGCTGAAACAAAGAGAAGCGATGCCGATGCTGAGAGGGCTCACGCTCGACTAGAAGAGGCTGTCAACGTATTAACCAAGTTAGAGGTAGCATACAAAAATCGTGATAATGCTACGTTCCAAGCTCTGTATGGAAGAATTCTTGAGATTCTTGGAAGTATAGAAGTGCTAGTCAGGAACGCTCCCGCTCCTGTTACAATAGATAAAATCAGCTCAGTTTCAAACGACAGGGTAAGATTTGAAGAATTAGTTGCAAAGATAAAGCGAATAATCGAAGAAGCAAGGAAGATTCTCATAGCTAGGGGAATTAGGGAGATTGATGTAAAGGAGGCTCAGCAGAAAATTGAGGAGATAGTTGCATCCATAGAAAAGGCTAATGTCGCATTTAGAGAAGGAGAGAAAGAGAAAGCCTATGCAATAGCGAAAGAGGCTTACGAGAAGGCGGAAAGACTGCTTAGACTTGGGGAAAAGGCGCCTGATAGAGCAGAGGCTGGGGCAAAGGAGTTGAGGGAAGCATATGAAAAGATCAAGCACGCTGAGAAAGTCGTTGCTGAGATGAAGCAGGCGAAGCTAAATACCTCAAGAATAGAGGAAGTGCTGAAAGAGGCGACATCTGCTCTAGAAAGAGGCTACGCTGAGCTGAAGAAAGGAAATGCAACTCTCGCATACTCCATAGCAAAGGAAGCTGAGCACATGGTTGAAAAGGCGCTTGGCGAGATCAAAGAACTCAGGGAAAAGGTAGACCAGACCGAAGTCTCTGCGTCAATCCAAAGGACAAAGAGAGTTAGACAGGAGGTTCAGCAGAAGATCGAGAGAGCAGGGGCATCTGGGATAAACATGGTGCCCATACTGAACGTATTCAACGCCGCCAACGATACTTTAGCAAAGGCGGAGGAGTTCCTATCCTCAGGACAGAGTGCGGCTTCTCATGCTCTTGCAAAAGTTGCAGAGAAGCTATTCATAGATGCTTCAAGATTTATCGATGTTCTAACAGAGCTGGCGAAGAGGACTGAAGTAGCAAGGACAGAAAATAAGAGAGCAGAAAAGATCCGCTCAGAGAAGATAGAGGATGGTGTACAGGTCGACTCTGACAAGTATCGCGTGAAACTGAACCTAGAGATTCCGAGGATATTATACTCTGTTAAACAGGGTGAGAAGTCCACCGAGTTTCTCTCTAGAATATATTCACTGGTAGAATTCAATGACAAGAACGAGGACAAGGCGATACAGGATGGCGAGTCTCTCCAAAGGCTTGTCTTCTCAGACATAAAGTGGGATGCAGAGTACAAAGAGGAAAAATCTGTAATTGTTGTCACTTACAGGGCACAGAGCGAGAGATATGACATATCGCTCATCTTGAAAATATATCAGGATTCGAGTATTGAGTTCTTCAAGAACGATCAAAAGACGGTAGTTTACAGCGTCGATGGAGGCGCTAGAGAAGTGAAATTCGATCTTGTGGTGACAAAGTGGCCATGGATGTCAAATTCCTCATCACTTGCTCTGAGGATTAGGACGCAAGCTGAAACGAAGGGAGAATTAAAGGTCGAAAAGATTAGCGATGATGAACATAAAATGGTATTTGATGCCCAAGGCTTGCTCGTCAAGGTCAAGTGGGTGCCAAAGGCTATAGTGCAGGAATCAGATGGCGTTCAAAGGATTGTTGATGTCGGCCTTGGATATAGAAATGATCAAGCTCTGGAGGAGCTCGATGTAGATTTCGTCTACCCTAACTTCAGGGGGCTAGTCCTGCTTCACGATCCAAGCATAGGAGTCGCAGAGCCTCCTGCAGTTGCAGAAGCTTCTGCACCAGCGCCTGTTAATGTTGCAGCACCTCAACCAGCAACGACTCAAACCACTCAGACACCTTCTGTTACGTCGGATACGGCCACCATAGTTACCGGGGCGGTAATAATGGCAGCTATAGTAGGAATTACAATAATCCTGTCCAGGCGAAGAAAGTAGCCTGGCATAATGGCAAGCCCCG
>JACPBJ010000052.1 GCA_016180375.1 Nitrososphaerota archaeon
GGGAGTTGTTGCTGCCTTTGCTCTTCCACAGGGTCTTACGGGGAGCCCAACCCAAAATACGCCACCAGGAAGCAGTCAGCTTGGGACAAGCGAAATATTGCTCATTGCGGTTGCAATCTCCGCCGTCTCAATTGTTATTGCTGTAGTAGCCATAATTGCATCGAGAAGAAGGAAGAGCGTTATTAATAACGCGCAAATCCATATTCGAGATAGAGATAGCAGTAGCGCTGGGAAGAAATAACAGTACTTAGTTTCTTGATTGAATTGGCAGAAGACTAATAGAGATGCAGTGACATTTTGAGGCTGGCCAAGGCCTAGAGACTGAATTATGAAGCAGGAATTAGCCCAGTCCGAATACAAGTACAAGTGGCTAGCTCTTGCTGTGATAAACATAGGAACGTTCATTGCCCCTCTTGATACAGGTATCGTAGCCATAGTCCTTCCAAATATAGCAAGAGACTTCAAGGCGCACATCAGCATAGCAATCTGGGTTCCAGTAATCTATCTGATAATACTCGCAGCATTCATGACAAGTTTCGGAAGATATTCCGACATAAAGGGAAGGAAAAAATTCTACAACATCGGCCTTGCAATATTCGTTGCAGGTTCTTTTCTCAGCGGCAATGCAACAGACATTTTCCAGCTTCTCCTATTCAGAATAATCCAAGCGGTTGGTGGAGCGTTCCTGCTTGCTAATGGTAGAGCGCTCATCATAGACTCTTTCCCTCCTCATCAGAGAGGTTTCGCGATGGGCACTCATGTGACAACAATCTACGTAGCTCTATCTTTGGGACCTGCTCTTGGAGGTGTTATTACAGATCTTGTTGGTTGGAGAACCGTTTTCTTCGTCAATGTACCAATTGGAATTATCATGCTCATTCTGACACAATTGAAGGTGCGTGAAAGGGGAGAACCAGCCAAGGTAAAGATGGACTGGCTGGGCTCGATGCTGCTAGGTTTTGGTCTAGCTCTGACGCTTCTTGGCCTAACCTTTGGTCCCGGCAATAATTGGGAGACAAAACAAACTTTCTTCCAGTTTATAGAAGGACAGACCCTGAGTTTCTCGGTTCCTATCTGGGGACTTCTTGCTTCAGGAATCGTCCTGCTCATAGCATTTGGAATCGTCCAACTCAGAACGAAGTACCCCGTTATTGACCTCAGGTTGCTGACTTCTAACAGGCTTTTCTTATCATCCAACCTGACCGCCCTGCTGATGTATACTGCGCATAACAGTGCAACAATAATGCTGTCCTTCTACCTTCAGCTTCTCAGAGGTATGGACCCATTTGAGGCTGCCATTATTCTGGTCGCATTGCCTGTAACTGTTGCAATAGTTTCTCCCTTCGGAGGAGTGCTCTCTGACAGGGTGGGTTCGAGAGAGTTGAGTGCTATAGGGATGACATTGATCACAATTTCATTGGCACTACTGAGCTTTGTGACTGCGAGCACTTCGGTAATTTTCATTGGCGTCGCCCTGACAGTATTAGGGGTAGGGGTAGGACTTTTTGCAGCGCCGAATACTAATGCGAACCTATCATCGGTTACTCCTGACAAGAGGAGTCTTGCCAACGGTATGCTCGGATCCATGAGACACATGGGACAGAGCCTTAGCTTAGTCCTGAGCGTTGCCGCTATCGGAGTCTTCCTCCCCGAGAATGTCTATTCGGCAGGAGGCATAATCTCAGTGGCAGAATACATCATGGGTCTAGGAAATGCGTTCCGCTTGGGCGCTGCCATCAGCGCAGTTGGGATATTCATCGCTCTTGTTAGAGGCCCGAAAGCAGAGAAAGAATAGCTCAGGACTGAGGCTTCCAAGTCTGCTTGGCCTTTCCCATTGGGATAACTGTTGAAACTTTGATCAAAACTGCCAAGCCTGCTTTGTTTGGGTCGTTCTTCTTCTCTTTCTCAATCACCCTCTCCCATATCTCATCTATGATTTTACCATCTTTCACAATTTCAGCCGTGCCCATGAACCTGTAGCCTGTTTTAATCTGACCATCCCAGCAGATAACCGCAATGTGGGGGTTTGCTTGAATGTTACTCAGATGCGTGGCCTTGGTTCTCTCCCAATATGCTAGAGATTCATCGTCATAAACCATCATGCTGCCCTTGATGCCGATGTTTGGTCTGTCATCCTTCGATGCTGTTGCAAGAATGCAAGGGTAACCCTTCTGCTCGGCACCTTCCAGAACTTCCTTGACTTCAGGCGGAAGTTTCATGATCGCCTGCGATGCATGAAACGGATATTTAAGCGAGACAATAGCTGATTTTGGATATTTTCGACACTGTTGGTATTGCATCTCATTCGGTCTATCTTGATCATAGGATCTACAATTGCCTCATCAATGTGCTCCTTATTTTCTTGCCTCATGCGACTCCCCCTTAGTAGTTTGCACGCAGGGGCACATTTCGCAAACAGAATTATCACAAATTCTAGGAGTATAGTATTCTAGTAAAATACCTGTTGTTCTGCCCCTACTATTGTATGTAGTACATACTGCAACTATACAATGAGCCCGGTGGATAGATGGGCAGGTAAAGGCGAAAACTAAGCTGAAGGGTCGAACAAAACCGCGATCTAGCACTCGGACTGATTTGATAGGACTCAGATGAAGGTTTGCCCTTTAAATATGCAACAAAGACGTCCTGATTAAGAGGTCCAGAGGGAGACACATTTCTGTTATCCGTCCAGATAACTACTACATTGGAGCCAGCCGAGGAGATGCTGATGTAATCGCCAAGGAATGGCGCGCTGAATACGGGGCATCTACAGACAGCATTTGGATCAAAGGAAGATGATGTTACCCTTACATTTTCGGAGAAAGATCTTCCTTGGTCGGATGAAACTGAGTAGTATACATCAAGAGCTTTGTTCGCCTTGCTGCTGGTATCTAACCTGCTGTCATACCATACGGCAAAAACCTTCCCATCTGCAACTGTCATCGCCTGCATGAACTGATTATTTCTAGATTCGTCGTTGACCCTTATCGGAGGGAACCAAGTTTCACCTTTGTCCACGGACCTTATCAGAAGTATGTCTGAATCCCTGCCATTCCAGTCTGCCCACGAAATGTAGACATTTCCACTTCCTATCCCTTCAGATGTGTCTACTGCAATTGCAGGAAATGACATGACCCTAAATCCGTTGTTTGGAATAGGACTTGGAATATCGTTTATCACAGCAACTGTCCTGGCAGAGAAAGAAACCCCATCGAAAGATCGTGCGAGTTTTATCCAAGTCTGGAACCTGTTCCAAGAAACCCAAGTTAGGTACACAGCACCGTCAGCACCAGTCGCTATCGCCGAGAACTGGTTGAAGCGTCAGCACCAGTCGCTATCGCCGAGAACTGGTTGAAGAAATCAAGCCTTTCGGACACAAGCAAAGGGGAAGAGAACGATCTAGCCATGTTTGTAGATTTTGCGAAATAAATCGACAGCCTGCTAGACCTTGTGTTCACCTCCGTCCACGTTATGTAGATGCTTCCAAAGCGCGGAGAGCTCCGCGCATTATCCACAAAAAGGTAAGGCTTGTCCAGAGAGATATCAGCATCCCTAGTTCCTACCGCAACGAGTGTTGTGCCATTATAAACAGAGCCATGATCAGAATATCTCGCAACGAAGACAGCTGATTTGCCAGAAGTGCGGTTAACAGCAAGCCCTACAAAATACGCATTCCCAGAAGAGTCGAAAGCAACAACGGGGTCTGAAGTGAATCGAAAGTGCTTGAGAGGAGAAGATATTCCTTCGGGCGAGATATCCGTAGGATAGCCAGGTATAAGGTCGTTCTTCCATGTCCTCCCTCCATCCTCGGATCTGTAATAGGAATTCCATCTATCACCGAATTCAGACACCTTCCTCATGTCTTGCGCGCTCGCCACCATTATGTCATGGTTCAAAGGATCAATTGCAATTGAAGGCTCTACCTGCTGCCTGTTCGCAGGATCCCTATTAACAACCAGAAAGTTTTGTTGATCTTGGGCCTCTATGTAGGGCGATTGAACCAGAATAAGGAATATTATAGATAACAGGACTAGGCCAAGTCGCAACTGTTATCAGAACTGCTATGGAAGTATAAAGCCTCTTTCCAAAACTACTTACTTACGACTCTGAAATTCCAAGATTCTTCGCTTATCTTCCACTTTCCGTCATCGAAAACAACAATCGCCTTTGTATCTATAGTTGCTGCAAAATCCAGCGCGGTTGAGCGTTGGTTTCCTGTAAAACAAATTTCCATTTGAATATCAGCTGAATTGCCTTCGATGGTCGCCGAGTACCATCTGATTTCTGTCTTCAGAAGATCGACTTCATTGTAAAGCATACCGTAAAGTATGCGCAAGGCCTCCGTACCATTATAGTTCCCCGACGGTAAGATCGTCTGCCCTCTCCAAGCAATTTTTGGCCCATCTTGCTTGTAATCTTCAATCAAAGCAGCAAGGTTCTTTGAATCGAACCTTCTATAGTGTTCTTGAATCATCGCTTTGAGAGACTCGCCTCTAGGGTCAGCAGTGTTCTTTGAAGGTTTGCCTAGAAAAGGGGCGCATGACGGCTTGCCTTCTATAGAGCTCAAAGGAAATTGCTGTTGGGATGGTTGATAGAAAACAAAGGAGTAGAAGGAGAGGCTCGCTAGGGCTATCAGTGCTATTAGGACGAACGAGTTGTACTGACTTTTCTGAAATGTCAAGCTTTGCTGTTTCGTTGGTTAGGGGTTGGCAATAAGCTATTGCTGATTCTGTATAGCTTGAACAAGCGCACGCCCCTGCACAAAAGCTACGGAGGGGGCCTGCAATATAAAGCGGGTACTCATAATTGTATCATTCTGTTCTAACAATATGCGGGTTGGGGCGGTACTCCGACTGCTGCGTAGGTTATTGGACCTACGGTCTCTACGGTGACTGTCTTGACTACTTCTTTGGGGACTTCCTTAACGACCTCCTTCACTACCTCTTTCGGCACTTCCTTGATGATTTCCTTCGTGACGATCTGTGGTTCTGGCAGCTTGTCAGGAAGTCCGAATGCCATGATAGCGCCAGGGACACCGGCAGATGTGCCTCCGCCTCCGAAGATGAAGAACATCCTTATCTTTCCATCGACCGTGGCGCCGAAAGTCGGAGCGTACAATATCGGTAGTCCAAATTGCTTCGTCCACAGATCCTTGCCAGTTTCAGCATCTACGCATCGCAGGATTCCATCTGTAACTCCGCCACATACCACTCCTCCAGTGGCTACAACGTTGAGCCTGCTATTCGAACCCGGTCCAAAGTCCCTCTTCCATTTCACTTGGCCGGTATTCAGGTCCATCGCAACGATTTCAGCACTTGGAGGGTACTTGGCAGCCAGCTGAGGATCTCCAATGCCTGCCTGAGTAAAGAAGGGTGGAGGGTTAAAGGTGTCGACCTGCAGCATTCCTACGATATTGGTCGCGCTCGCCACACTCTTGAAGTATACTGCATTCGTGTTTGGATCATAGGCAGCATAACCTCCATTTCCTCCGAAGAATGGGGTAAAGTCTCTTGTCTTGGGATACTGGTACCACTTCAGCTTCATATCCATTTCATTACCCATATTGTTGCCTACGTCAGAGATCTTTCTTGGATTAGTGCCCTGAGCCTTCTTCTCCCAGCGGTCGTATGAATAGACCAGCTTCCCTGTATCTGCGTCAAGAATGTATACGAACGATCGACATAGGTTCCAGATCAGATTCCGCTTCTGTCCTTGTACCGTTGCTCCTTTTATCAGCATTGTGCCTTCTTTGCAGTCCTGCTCGCCGTGCACATCGTGCGTAGTAGTCTGGTAGTACCACTTCAATTCACCAGTCTTTGCATCAAGAGCGCCAATTATGTTGCTGTACAGGTTCGGACCGGGCTTGTGGGTAGCATTCCATGTTGGATAGGGTCCTGCCGTTGCGAAGTACGCTAACCCTTTATCCTCGTCGATTGATATATGCCCCCAGGAGTTGGCAGCACCGTTAAGGTCACATCTGGTTCCCCAGTCCCCAACGGCCAGAGCTGGATCTATGTTCCCCTTACGTGCGTCATTCGCTTGGTTCGCTTCCCACTTGCAATCTGGCGAGGGAGGAGTAGAGTACCATCTCCACAGTAGCTTCCCCGTGTTAAGGTCATAGCCAGCTATGAATCCTCTGGCATTGCGGTCGTTGACTGTTCCCTGGACTATCAGGACGTTCCCCTTCTCGTAAATGGATGGGGCCCATGAGATGTCGTATGCGGACTGCGTCATCCCGCCATATCTTTGTCCTGGTATGTCTTTTGTAAAGTTAGCAACTAGGACATTCGCTTTCCCAGTCAACGCATCAAGGACATACACGTCTCCCCAACCCCAGAACTCTGCGAGCATGTACAACTTCCCGTTATAGTAGTTCATCGAATGCAGATGTTTAAGGACCGGTGAAGTAGCAGGCCTCAGAGTCTGCCAGACGATCTTCCCCGTTCCTGCATCCATCGCAAAGACGTCTCCCAGATGAGAAGCCGAGTACATGATTCCATCGACTACCAGAGGGGGAGTCGCGAAGCCCTGAGAAACCGATCGCACTGCAGCTGTCGGGTTAGTCTTAAAAGTCTGCCCGGTTACTACACCCAGTGGGAAAGGAGCTATCCATTTCAATTCGAGCAGTTGAACATTGTCCTTTGTTATCTGAGTTTGTGGGTTAAAGTCGGTCCCATGGTTATTGTACCAGACCCATTCCCAGTTTGCACCTGGGACCTTCTGCTGTGCAGATGCACGAGGAATTGTGGGAATAGCCACAAAGATGGTGCCGAAAGCGAGTATTGCTATTACAGAAACCGATAACAACAGCCATCTGGTTCTCCAGCATACTTGCGATGAAAACCCATGTCATTTGGAAAACGAAAGTCAGTCAAAGTGGCTCCAAGGAATGCTCCCTCTAGAGAAAATTAAGTGGAACTGGGACCTCTACAAAGTTACTGTGTACGATTTGGCGGGAAAGGAGGGCCCCGATGTCGTTTCAGAATTTCTCCAAAGCGGAATCGATGAAGTGGCAGACTAGAAACTGATCTTTGCTTGCAAACGAATTTAATACAGCCGAGGAGGCATCGTGTTCAAGATGAAGGTTTACACGGAAGAGATTACGATTCCGACGAGTAAGGACATCGATCTTGTTAACATAACCGAAAAAGTCCGCGCGATGGTGAAGAAAAGCAAAATTTTGGAAGGGATTTGTTGTGTATACTCCCAGCATACCACTACCGCAATAATAATTAATGAAA
>JACPBJ010000053.1 GCA_016180375.1 Nitrososphaerota archaeon
GCTAGGGCCGGAGGTCAGGAACCCGATCATGGTATTCTTGGAGGAAGCGAGGTAATTGATGTCAACAAGTACGGTGACATTGCTGTCCATACTGTAAAAGATTGCAATCTCAAAGAGGGACAAGCGGTAAAGGGAAAGGTCGATGCGAAACGCAGAGGCATCATAATGAGGCATCATACCGCTACGCATATCGTCAACGGTGCAGCCCAGAAGTATCTGGGCTCATGGGTCTGGCAGCACGGTGCCTTCAAGGACATCGACAAGGCGAGGCTTGACATCACTCACTTTGAGCATCTGGATGATAGTCAGATAGAAGAGATCGAGAAGCTTGCAAATATGGCCGTGCAGATGAACCTCCCCGTGATTAAGGAAGTGCTTCCAAGAACTGAAGCGGAGAAAAGGTACGGCTTCAGAATCTATCAGGGAGGGATCGCTCCTGGCAACTCTGTCAGAATTATCAACATCAAGGACTGGGATATCGAGGCGTGCGGCGGCACACATGCAGATAATACAGGCATCATCGGAGCGATCAAGATAACAAAAGCAGAAAGGGTTCAGGATGGTATAGAGAGGCTGGAGTACGTGGCTGGAACCATAGGAGCCCAGCCTGAAAAACTCGTTGAAGCGGTCACGAACCTAAAGGGTCAGTATGAAGATCTGAGGAAAAAACAGAAGAATCTCTCCAAGAAGTTTGCATCTCTTCTTGTAGACAAAATTCCCAAGGCAGCAGAAAAGATAGGAAGCCTTCTGCTGTACGTCAATAATGAAGAGGGCATGGAGGAGGACTTTCACGTTGCTCTTGGTGAAGAGTCGATATCACAGATTCCTAATCTGGTGTATCTTGGCATTGCGAGCATAAACGGCAGGACAAGGCTGCTGGTATTCTGCGGAAGCGAAGCACAGAAAGCAGGGGTCAAAGCAGGAGAGCTTGTAAAGCAAGCGTCAAAGGCTTTTGGAGGCTCTGGAGGAGGAGATGCAAAGTTCGCGCAGGGAGGAGGAGCGAAGGCGCCTGATGTTGAGGCTATAAAACGAGAAACAGTAGCACATGTAAAATCAAAACTGAAGGCCTAGGTCGACAAGGATTGCCAATAGACTGGAATTCAATGCAAAACAAGTGGCGAAGTAGATGGGCAGAAGCCAAGATATTTGAGACTAACCCAGACGCTTCAAAACCAAAATTCTACATTACGGTTGCCTATCCCTATCCAAATTCGCCTCAGCACATAGGTCATGGAAGAACATACACGCTTGCAGATGTCCATGCAAGATACAAGAGGATGCAGGGCTACAATGTTCTGCTTCCAATGGCCTTCCATTATACTGGCACTCCAATACTCGCGATGTCGAGGAGGCTTTCGGAAGGGGACAAGGAGCTCATTGATACGTTCAAGAACATCTACAGAGTTTCTGACGAGGATCTCAAGAAACTAGGCGAGCCCATCAACATTGCAAGTTACTTCCATCAGGAAATCAGGCAGGGAATGATAGAAATTGGTTATTCGATAGATTGGAGGAGGGAGTTCACAACGATTGACCCTCAATACAGCAAGTTCATCGAATGGCAGTTCCAGAAACTTTCTGAAAAGGGGTTCATTACCCGAGGTTCTCATCCAGTGGGCTGGTGCCCGAAGGATGGAAATCCCGTTGGTCAGCATGATACGGTTGGAGATGTTGAGCCCGAAATTGGCGAGTACACTCTTGTAAAGTTCGATTATGATGCCTGCATAATCCCGACGGCGACGCTTCGTCCCGAAACCGTATTCGGAATTACGAATGTCTGGATCAACCCTGATGCAAAGTATGTCAGAGCAAGGGTGGGCAATGAAAAATGGGTCGTAGGCAAAGACGCGATCCCGAACCTCGAAGTCATGGGTAACAAGATTTCTATAGAATCAGAAACTACTGGCAAGGATTTTATCGGCAAGTATGCTGTAAACCAGTTTACAGGTGTGAAAACCCCGATTCTTCCTGCGAAGTTTGTCGATCCCAAGAACGGAACCGGGATAGTGATGTCCGTGCCTGCGCACGCCCCATACGATTTTCAAGCTCTTGAAGATCTAAAGAATTCTCAAGCAACATTTGCTGACATGTTTCCAAGTCTTGTAGAAAAAATCAATCCGATACCGATAATCTCCTCCGACAAGTATTCTGGAGTTCCTGCAGGACAGATAATCAAGCAGATGGGCATACAGAGGCAAGACGATCCAAAACTCGAAGAGGCGACTCGGGAGCTTTATGCGCATGAGTTCAATCTAGGCAAAATGCTTCCTAATACTGGAAACTATGCTGGGCTTGGCGTTCGCGAAGCAAGAGACAGAGTAAAGGCGGACATGGTGAAATCAGGAAAGGGAACGACGCTCTACACAATAATCAACAGCCCCGTGATCTGCAGGTGCGGGACAGAGTGCACGGTAAAGATATTCGAAAATCAGTGGTTCATCAATTACGGAGATGCAGGATGGAAAGAACTTGCCAGAGAATGCCTAGCATCGATGTCACTCCTCCCCGAAGATATCAGATCTGAATTTCAATATACAGTCGGATGGCTTAGAGAGAAAGCCTGCGCAAGAAAATCTGGCATGGGTACAAAACTGCCTTTCGACAAGGAGTGGATAATCGAAAGCCTCTCTGACTCTGTAATTTACATGGCCTACTACACAATTGCAAGAACCATCAAGGAGAAGAAGATCTCTGCAGAGCAGTTGACCAATGATTTCTTTGATTATGTCTTTCTAGGGCAGGGAAGTGTGGACAAAGTTGCCTCTCTCTCAAAGATGGACAAGAGCACTCTTGAATCCATCAGGAAGGAATTTCTGTACTTTTACCCACTAGACAGCAGGCATTCTGGAAGAGATCTAGTGCCAAACCATCTTACCTTCTTCATCTTCAACCACTGTGCCATATTTCCGAAAGAGCTTTGGCCGAAGAAGATCGTAGTCAATGGAGCCGTGCTCATGGAGGGGAAGAAGATGTCAAAATCATTTGGAAACATCATACCATTGCGCGAGGCTATCAAGTCGTACGGGGCAGACCCTCTCAGGGTTGCCATCATGGCTACGGCAGAACTGCTGCAGGATGCTGATTTTGGAAGGGATCTAGTTCGCACATTTACCGAGAGGCTGAACAGGCTCTATTCGCTTTCGCAGGAAGTTGCTAAGGCTGGAAAACTCAATGAGTCAAAACTTTCGATTGCTGATCGCTGGTTATTGAGCAGACTTCAGAGAATAATTATGCTGGTAACAGATTCGATGGAGAAGCTGAGAGTCAGAGAAGCCCTTCACCATATCGTCTACATTCTCGATCAAGACATCTCTTGGTATCTGAAGAGGACAGCAAGTCACGAGGATGTTAAGGCATCTGTTCTTCGTTATGTCACAGAAGCAAGGGTAAGAATGCTAGCCCCATTTACTCCCTACCTTTGTGAAGAGATTTGGGAGATGCTGGGCAACAAGGACTTCGTTGCCAGAGCACCGTGGCCCAAGGTCGATCAGAGATGGGCAGATGTCAAGGCAGAAGAATCGGAAGACCTTGTGAAGAATGTACTTGATGATATTCAAAGCATACTGAAGGTTACCAAAATAGCTCCAAAGAAGGTAATCCTTTACACATCTGCAAAGTGGAAGTGGGATGCTTACCTTATGGCAATTGATCTTTCTCTTAAAGGAGAGCTGAATGTCGGCAATCTGATCAAAATGTTGCTGAAAGACGAGTCTCTCAAGAAGAGGGCAAAGGAAGTTTCAAGCTTC
>JACPBJ010000054.1 GCA_016180375.1 Nitrososphaerota archaeon
ATAGACCAAGAAGTCTGACCACATCATATCCATGAGGCAATCGTTCCGCAGCTATTCTAAACTTTCCTGATCTTCTTGTGGACAAGAGGGATCGATTCAGATCGTATCTCGTTTTCTCCCGACACATGGAGCTAATTAATCAAGGCATTAGGTGTGCGAAGATCTCCTTTGCTCTATCGTTCCAGACGCTGAAATCACCAGCCTTCCTCCAGTGTAGCGGGAAAACGGTTCCCTCAACAACTTGCTCTGTTTTGAAAGTCCTAAAAATCCAAAGATCATTATTGATTAACCATTTACCATTAATGTATTGATACTTCTGTATGATATCCGTTTTTATTTCGAAAGATCCTATCTGGGTTCCTGTGCCGTTAAAGTATACAACATACTTTACATCAGCATTGTCTCCATTGATTCTTCCATCATAACCCTCATGCTTTTCAGTTATATTCACTGTATTAGCTATAATCGATGACCAGAGGATTCTAATGTTATGCGTCCCATCGTACTTACCTGCAAAGGTTCCTGCGTTAACGCCTCCCCACTCTGCGTAGGCATTCTCGGGAATGTAATTCGTCATCATACCATCAACATCTTTTGAGGCGAATTGTTTGATGTAATTCTCAGCCGTTTGTCTGAGCGAAGGGGCACGCGGATCTTGCTGAGGCCCGTCTCCTTTTGGTATTGGTTGCTGAAGGTTAACTGGTTCTGGCGTTCCTTGAGATCTAGAAGGCTGTGTTAATAGGAAATAGCCCGCCACACCAGTTATGGCCACGATCGCCATTATTATCGGAAGGATCTTCGAGATAGCTCTTCCCAATTTTAGGTCATCCTAAGAATAATTTAGATAGGATATAGGTTTTTTTCGTGGCTCCTATCCTGAATTAGGAGTGAAGCGAAGATTATCCTTCCTGAGCTTTGCATATAGTTGACTCCTGATAGCTGAAGATTCCTTTTGAGACATGCGCTAAGCTCATTCGCAATACCCGACATTTACCATTGATTTCGGTATTGGAAAAATATGCAGATCTCAATGAGGAGGATAGAATTGGTTAACCCCCGGCTGTGTTTGTTTGTTCGGCGGAGTTGCTCTACCTGAATGACTCATACAGAAATCGGTATGAGAATCAACGGTTCCACACGCAGAGAGCAGGCAGTTGGCGTTTGTTCTTTAACAAAATTAGGAGGAAGGCTTCGTTACCCACCTCCTTAGGCGGACTCGCACCCCAGTAATTGGCCGAACAAGCTTTTCAAGGGGTTGAAGGGAAGGTTGGGGAGCTCAACCTGACCCACTCAATTCTTTTTCCAAAAACGTACTATCTAAATATAAATGGCTTCGCTCATCATCGGAGAGCCAACAGTGATCACAAAGGCAGTCATACCAGCAGCAGGTCTGGGCACAAGGTTGCTTCCTGCTACAAAGGAGCAACCCAAAGAAATGCTTCCCGTATTCTCAAAAGGAACAGACGGCGGACTCTGCGTAAAGCCTCTCCTCCAACTGGTCTTTGAGCAGCTCTTCATTGTCGGGATAAGGGAATTCTGCTTCGTAGTTGGAAGGGGCAAGAGGGCCATTGAAGATCACTTTACTCCTGACGTTTCATACATTGAGCGATTAAGAGGAACTGGAAGGAAGGAGAAGGCTGACGAACTTTCCTCGCTCTATGATATGATCGAGGATTCGACCCTTTATTGGATAAATCAACCGAAACCAAGAGGTTTCGGAGATGCCGTGCTAAAAGCAGAATCTTTCACCAGTGACGACGATTTTTTAGTTCTTGCGGGTGACACACTCATAATTTCTGATGGAGGTTGGCATCTGAAACAATGTATTGAGGGGAAGGTCAAGGGAGGAGACGATGCAACATTAATTGTCAGAAAGGTTGATGACCCAAGCCGGTTCGGAGTGATCCGTTCAAAGAAATCTGGAAAGAACGAGTACATAGTCCTTGAAGCGGTTGAAAAACCCAAAAAGTTTGTCTCGAACCTTGCTCTGATGCCAGTCTACTCGTTTGATTCATCAATTTTCGCTGCTTTGAAGAAGGTTAAAGCTGGAGTAGGCGACGAAATTCAACTCACCGATGGAATACAAGGCATTATTCGAAATGGGAAGCAAGTTAGAGCTATAGAACTCCCAAAGGATGCTGTGTGGGTCGATGTTGGCACTCCAGAATCCTACTGGGAGGCTCAGCAGCTAACCCACAAACTGTTCGCGCACAGCAAATGATCTGCTTTGCATCCAATCATTCGCAATGACATCGCCAATCTGCAAAAGGTCGTCAAAGATCATTTAGAGGGAGGGCAAAGTATTCTTATTACGGGCGGAGCCGGCTTTCTCGGTTCTTGGTTATGCGACTCACTTGTTGCCAATGCTAAGGTCGCTTGCTATGATAACTTGTCAACTGGCAAACCTGGTAACGTATCGCATCTCAAAGGAAACAAGAACTTTGTGTTCAAGAGCGTTGATGTAGCTTCAAAGTGGAATACTAATCAGAAGTTCGACTTGATCCTCCATTTAGCGAGCAGGCCCTCTCCAGACGATTATCAGAAGCATCCCGTCGAAACGCTTGCAGTTTCAACGCAAGGCACGCGGAATGTATTGGAACTTGCCAGACGCTCCGATTCAAGAATTCTTTTTGCATCGACCTCTGAAGTATACGGAGATCCAGCGATAATCCCGACCCCAGAAACTTACTGGGGAAATGTCAACCCAATTGGTTTGCGATCATGCTATGATGAGGGGAAGAGAGTTGGAGAGGCAATGTGCATGGCCTATCACAGGCAGTATGGGGTAGATACCAGAATAGTTAGGATATTCAACACATACGGCCCAAGAATAGGGGCTAAGGGAGCTTATGGGAGAGCAGTTCCTAGATTCATAGTTCAGGCAATCAACGGCAAGCCGGTCACGGTATATGGGGACGGAAAACAAACTAGGTCTTTCTGCTATGTAACTGATACAGTTTCTGCAATGATCCGAGCCGTTCTGGGGAAAAAGGGAAAAGGCGAGGTCTTCAATGTAGGCAACCCTAGAGAAGTAAGCATACTAGATCTTGCAAAAACGATAATCAGAATCACAAAGAGCAAATCTAAGATTGTCTATCTGGCTGAAGCACCCGACGACCCACAGAGGAGATGTCCCGATATTTCCAAAGCCAGATCGGTGCTAAATTGGTCTCCAAGAGTTGGGCTCAACGAAGGCCTAAAAAGAACAATATCTTGGTTCCGCAGCGAATCCAATTAATCAAGCAAAAGTTTCTCTTTGTGTTTCATATTACTACCTCCTCGCCATATTACACAGGGGCGTTCTATCCCCC
>JACPBJ010000055.1 GCA_016180375.1 Nitrososphaerota archaeon
CTGTTCGGCTAACCGAGTCTTTCTCGGATTAGTTTCCGTGATCTACGTGAGCAATGACCCCAAAGTTCCTGATATTCTCTTTATTGCCTACTATTCTGAGTATGTCTGTCGTCGATTTGTACTTTGGCAAACCTCCACACCTTGATTTTCGCTTGAACGAGGTTCTACTTGTTATATATCTTTGCTCTGGATACTATTACATGTCTGTACAAATGACCCCTCCCTCCGTATATAATGGGGATAGCCCGCCCCTGTGCAAAACATACAAGGGGGCTGCAATATAAAGCAAGAATTAGTTACTAACAAATCGTACCCCTGAGTATGAACTATACGGGGGGGAGTCTGCATTAGATCTAATTTCTCTTTTTTGATTACTTCATGTTGCAGAGAAAGCTTCTGCTATTGCATGAGATCAATGCTATTTTATTGTTGATCTCGGATTGGTAAATGAGTAGAGTACTCCACTAGCATAATGCTTGTACGGTAAAGTGCTCTTGAGCTATTCCGTCTTTTCGTTTAGAATCTTTGCAAGACCCTTAATTGCTGCCTTGTAGACTTCTATGGATTGCAGGAATTCTTCGATTTCTATGCATTCCTTGCTTGTATGCGATAAATGAGGGTTCCCTGGCCCATATGTTACTACCGGAATTTTCAGTGCTGATCCTAACACGTTCATGTCCCCTGTTCCCGTCTTCTTTACCAATGTTGGAGTCTTGTTCGTTATCTGGGATACGGCTCTGATGAAAGCTCTGACTATTGGAGAGGATTTGTCTGCCTCGAAGGGCTCTGTCATGTCTCCTGCCTGGATCTTGACCTTGGGGAATGAAACGTCCTCTTGGAATTTTTCGAGGATATTCTTTGCGTCTTCGTACACTTTCTCGCACGTCAATCCGGGAGGGATTCTTACGTCGCTGAGCCTCCTCTGATCTTGGTGAGGCATGCGCTTAGTGTTCCGTACCTGTTGTTTGCTTGGCTGTCCTTGTTGAGACGTTCTTTGTAGGCTGCCCATACTTCCAATCCCTTTTCTATCGCGTTCTGGGACATCCACGGCGCTGATGCATGCACCGGAGGAGTTTCGCAAGTTATCCTCAACGATAATCTTCCCTTGTAGCCTATTGTGATATCCTCTATCCCGCTAGGCTCTCCAAATATTGCATAGTCTGCTTTGATGCCTCCCTTGATCAATTCTCTAATGCCTAGGGCGTCGCCTTCCTCGTCTGCTACGCCTGCAACTACTAACTTCCCGAAGCCGTTGGAACCTGGTACGGTATCCATGTGGCCGCAGAGAAGTATTGTGGGGCTTCCCTCGCCTATTTCCCCTATGACGTTGTTCATTGCATCTGTCCTTACGTTCTTGAAGTTGAACTCGTTGGCCATCTTTTCCTTCAGGAATTCTGCTATGGTTGCTTCTTTCCTTGAGGGAGAGTACATTCTCAGAACGTCAGCTAAAAGGCTAACTGCTAGATCTCTCAACCATCAGTTCAACTCTAAGCTTATGCTGATGCCGGTCGATGGCATGGTATTTTTGAGTTCTGCGGTCAATTACCTTAAGGTTCGTAAAATGATTAGTGTATTAGTGTTTGCTACTCCCTCGATTCTTCTGACATCATCGATGCAGGCATTGATTTCTGCTATTGTTGGTGCTGAGAGGATTACAGCAATATCATACTGTCCTGTTATCTCGTAGACAACATCGACGCCTCTCATTTTTCTTAGAGTGTCGGTCATCTTCTGCGTTGGAACTTGAGGGCTTGCTGCTATGAGGGTGATTGCGCTTGCTCCCTGCCCTGAATTGACCTCTATGGTGAATTTTGTTACGATGCCTTGAGAAATAAGGTTATGAACTCTTCTCCTTACTGCTGCTTCCGATAATCCAATGGTTTTTCCTATGTCTACGAAGGAAGTTCTGGAGTCCTTCTTGAGAATTTCAATTATCTTCTGGTCGAGCTCGTCCATTCATCCCTAAGCTCTAAATGCTTAGGTGAAAAATCTATTGGAAATATGCTTGGAGGGCTTCTAACCCTCGAACCCTATAGGGGAGAAGGTAGATAACTGACCATTTTCCCGCTTTGTTTTTGTTAAGATAGCTTTAGCATGGCCGAGAAAATTCTCCCAACAGAGGACTATGAGGTTCCTGCGGTACTCTCAGAAGAAATTGTCGTGTTCCCTCAAACCGATGTCGCAATAAGTGTAAGGGAGGAAAGAAGCATCGCAGCCATAGGCCAAGCCCTGAAGGAACACCAACTGCTAGCCTTCATTCCATCATCAAATCGAAGCATTGAAGGTATGATTGGAACCCTTGCCCACTTAGTAAAGGGCATTCCTAGCAAAGAGGGACCCCAGCAGATTTTGCTGAGGGGGTTGTGGAGAATCCGTGTCAAGAGTCTGTTAACAGAGAAGCCCTATGTCAAGATACGTTTCGAGCGCGTGAATGAGTCAGAGAATTCGCATGATGGTTCTAGCCTAGTTAAGAAAGTCTACGAGCAGATAGATGAATTTGTCAAGCTGATACCGGGGATACCTTCCGAAATAATAAATCTGGTCAAGAGTGCAGAAAACCCCGGGAAGCTTGCTGATCTTTGCGCGCTCTCCCCGAACTTTACAAATGAGGAGAGGCTTGATTTGTTTAGAACCTTGGACCCAGAAAAGAGGTTAGAGAAGGTCAACGAACTCTTCGAGAAACAGTTAGACGCGCTGAAAAGGATCGCCGAAGGTAAGTCAATATCCGAGTGCGAAACTTGTATCGACTTGGCAGACAAAGCCTTCGAAGCAGACCCGATCAGGAGGGGGGAGATAGTTCTGAGCTTCCTGAACCATGTCATGCAAGAGCATACAGGTGAACTTTTAGCCCTTCTCGCCGAGAAGTACGGCCCCATATTCATGAAGAAGAGGGCCCTCAGGTGACAGAGGCGTTTAGGGTAATCGCATATTAATACGAAGAATTAGATTGAGCCATGGTTGAAATTTTCTCGCTGGATTCGCTGCTGCCTTTGATCTCGTACGGATCGTTCTTGCTCCTCATTTTTTACGGCCAGCGGATTCAGACGAGTGTAATACTCCTAAGTGTTCGCCGCAAATTGGGTCGCTTGGAGATCATGCGCGCCGAATCTCGCAAACGCTTTGTGGAAACTGCGCACCGCTATCAAAGCGGGGGAAATGCAGCTGACAGGGTAGATCGGTTGATAAACTCATTTGCAATTCCTCCCGTAAGTCTTGATCCCAACGGCATCGTAGGCAAGCTGGAGCATATTCTGAACACTTATGATGAGCATCTCAAGACAGAAGTTCGCACATTAGCCGCCTCTGCTTCCGAGGCAGAGATCAACAACCTGACAAACTTGCTCGAAGTTTCCATCGGGCTCGACACGATGTACCGCGTCGTACGCCACTATTACCTCTTGGCGAGGAAAGGTGGAGGAATGATCGCCTTGGTGCAATTACAGATGTCTCTGCCAACAATAATGGAGGAGGCAGAAGCATATCACGCCGGGATAGAAGCCTTCGCCGAGGGAAAGCCTGTTGGTGACGGAGTAGGGCCACTCGTGGCAAGATCTCTTGTCTCCGAAAGCGATGCAAAGGAAATTGTCAAGGACACTGTGCTCTACGAGACCATGTTTGAAGGTCGCAAGATACTCATCGTTAGGGCCAAGGGGCCAGGAGGGAATGTGGGCAAGCCAGGCATGGCAGTCGAGAAACTCATTCAGGAAACAGGTCCGATAGCTCTAGTCGTAACGGTTGATGCAGCGCTGAAGATGGAGGGAGAGTCAAGCGGAGAGATAGCAGAGGGTGTAGGGGCAGCAATAGGCGGGCCCGGCATTGAGCGCTACCGCATAGAAGAGGCAGCGGCAAAGCATTCAGTTCCCATGCTAGCAGTGGTAGTGAAGATGTCTTCTAAGGAAGCGATATCACCGATAACTGAAACAATAAGGAAATCCGTTCCGGAGACAGCAGCAAGAGTGCGTCAAAGAATACTGGAATGGACCAAGATAGGAGAAACAGCCATAGTAGCTGGCATCGGAAATACTATCGGAACTCCGTAATTATCTGTTGATTAGTAAAGCCTGATAGCTTCCTGCACGTCAGGCTGGAGAGTTGGAATCCTGAACATCCTCGCAACTACGCTAGCCAAATTGTCAACTTTCCTCCTCTCCCCGTGATTCACGATGACCTGCTGCAATTTGGGCCTGAGCCTCCCAATGAACCTGATCAATTGGTTATAATCAGAATGGCCGCTGAAGCCATCAGCCTTCTCAACCTTGCATCCAATATTGACAATCTTCATCTTTCCGTCGTCTCCCATTATGCTGACCTCTCTGGCGCCATCAAGAATCCTCCT
>JACPBJ010000136.1 GCA_016180375.1 Nitrososphaerota archaeon
CGATTACTAGTACAGCTCCATCCATCACTGCAGCTCCAGAGAGCATGTTCGCCATTAGGCTTTCATGGCCAGGGCAGTCGACGAAACTGATTACTCTGCGGAGCTCGCCTTCTGTACCGCAGTTCGGGCATTTTGGAGAGGTGGAATAATTTTGAGGGGCAGGGCAGTTAGGGCATTTGTAAATTGAAGCATCGGCATATCCTACCCTTATGGTAATTCCTCTGCGGAGCTCTTCGCTGTGCGCGCTAGTCCAGACTCCGGTTATGGCCTCTACAATGGTGCTTTTGCCATGGTCAACATGGCCTGCAGTGCCGATGTTAGTTTCAGGCTGCCTTGGGATTCTCGGCAACGGACTTCGTTTTATCCTCCCTGACTAAGACGGCATTCAACTGATAAATCTCCTCCGTAACCGTATTTCCTCTAATCAGCTTTCTCCTCTTTTGGCCCCTTTCAGCATTGCTAAATCCCACGCCTTTCGTGAGCAGAACGTACTTCTTTGCTCCGCCTGAAACATCGGTACGCATGGGGAACCCTGCCTTGTCGCTCCCTCCAGTTATCATAACTTTCCCATTAACCCCAATCATAGTTCCATCAAATACCTCACCAATCTTCAGACCCACTAGGGCCTGTGCCTGGCTTTCCTTAACTTCCGTTACAGAAGACTTTCCAGTCGTTGAATCTGAAATTATTATCTTGAAGTTCGCCAAATCAGAAGTTCTGTCCTTTGTGGATTTAAAAGTCTTTAAAAGCCGTACATGGGTGCAACCTTTCTCCTCAGAGAAACGATCTCCTCAAAGACAGTTTGCTCATCCTCTGTCATCTCATCCCTATACTTTTCCTGCAATAGCCTCACGTGCTTGTCTGCTGGTAGCGTATAGAGAACCTCTCCTTCCAATATAGTCCTTCCAATTACTGGATCGTCCATGGATATCGCAACTTCGCTCCCTGCCGATGCCTCATCTATTGGAGCACTTTTGTCCTGCACCTGCTCAACCAATCCAACTTCTTTGCCATCAGAATTGATGACTACTGCTTTCTTGCGAAGTTTCCCAGACAACACTTCGACGCCGAAGACTGCCGGGTGGCTTCTGCGGAAGACCATGCCCTTCAATACCTTGAACTTGCAGGGATGGGTTATCTGCGACAGCTCAACTCTTGCCTGAGCCTCTTTCTCCATTGTGGCCCAAGATGTATAATTATCAATAAGGCTGTAGATTATCTGGTCAGAGAAGATTCTAACTCCTCTAGTTTGTGCCTCTTCTTTAGCGTCGTCATTTATCTTTACTCCGAAGGCGAGTATTACACCAAGGTACCTATCATCCCCAGCTACCAACGAGGCTTCAACGACATCATGCCTAGACACTTGCCCTATGTTTGCACTTCTTATTGGAACGCCTCTGCTCCTCAGAATTTCAACCACTGCCTCCAGAGAACCTATAGCATCAGACCTTATGATGACGCCGAGCTGATCTGCACTCACAAATACGCTCTTGACTTCAGAATTGACCTGCTCCATCACCTTGCTGACATCTTCTACCTCTGAAACTCCTATTACGGGCGAGCCTGGCAGCGCACCCTCAAGGTCTGTAGTTGATATCATGACTCCAGCCGCGGCAATAACTTCATCCACAGGGGTAAACTTGTCTCTTGGATCCCTCATTTCGTCCAACGGTTTCGGCATGAACAGGGCCTTTACTTTCGTGACAACGGCTCCGTCCTTCTTCGCTATCACTATGCTGTCATGCGTCTTTAGAATCCCGTCTATGAGGACGACATTTGCCGTTTGCCCCAGACCAATTTCCTCCTTTATTTCAAGAACGATTCCTCTAGCAACTCCCCTCTTCGCAGTTAGTCTTTGAGTCATGTACTGCTGTGTCAGACCTACAAGCACGGAAATCAGCTCAGGAATGCCTTGACCCGTTTTAGCGCTGACTGGAACTATCGCAATCTCCTTGCCGAAGTTCTGCACCCGGAAAAATGCCTCAGATGTAAATCCTAGCCTCGAAAGCGCGCCGACAACATCGTAAACCTTTGCGTCCAAATTATCAGCAACGGCCCTGTCCAAGGACTTTAGCGTATCTGCGAAAGTTTTGTTAGGAATTGCTCTCCAGCCATGAACCGTATCCAGTTTGTTGAGGGCAACTACAAACGGAACCTTTCTCTTCTTCAGAATCTCGACGCTTTCGTAGGTCTGCTGCTCAAACCCCTTCATTATATCAACGACAAGAATTGCGATGTCTGCAGCCGAGCCTCCACGGCTTCTCAGGTTCGTGAAAACTTCGTGCCCCGGCGTGTCAATCACAAGAAGTCCGGGTATCTTGATCGTGCCTTCAACCTTTCCAAGCAGAGGACCGCATATCTTTGTGAGAACATCAAGAGGGAAGAAACTCGCACCAATGTGTTGCGTTATGCCTCCGACTTCTCTTGCTTGAACGGCCGTCCCTCTAATCTTGTCTAAAAGCGATGTCTTGCCAGAGTCTACGTGACCCAGCACGACTACTATGGGCTGTCTTAGGGATTCTTGTGTCATTGCATGTCACTCTTGGCGCGCCTCGGTCACTCCTAAGAATCATTGTAAATGCTATCTATTAAGCCTAATTCATGCAAGATTGTTTGACTGAACAGAGAAATTTTGATGATGCTTCACAATGAACTCTTCAGGGAAAGAGCTGTTCTCCAGTAACCTCATCATCGAGAATTATGGCTTTGTAGGGGCAGGACTGCGCAGCCCTGAACAGAGCGTTGTTGCTCGCCCCCTTCTTGTCTAGCACCACTAGCGGCGCGAAGCTGATGAAGGATGACTTCAGACTCGCTTCATCGATCTTGAAAACCCTCGGAGCCAGCTTGACGCAACTCCCAACGCCCATGCATGATTCTTCATCTATCCGGAGTTTGAGCGTCTTGCCAGTAAGGTCTGGCCCCTGAACGCTGAGTTCTTTGGAAATTCTTGCCATGGGAATTGAGATTATGATCACGCCGAGAACCATGAAGATCCAGCGCCCATCTACCAATGGCGCGCCATAAATCGCGATTCCAATTCCTGCAATCAGCATGAAAAGTTCTATGGCAAGGGGGCGTATCTGCTGAGGCAGAGGCATGGTTCTATTCTGCAATCCTGATTAATAAGCTAATTTGATGATAAAGAAAAGATGACTTCGCAAATCTGAAGGGAACAGCAGCGAAATTTATGTAATCAGGTAGACAACTGT
>JACPBJ010000137.1 GCA_016180375.1 Nitrososphaerota archaeon
CTCGATTTCCTCAGCGAGCCTAGTTCCGAACTCTCCAAAGACCGTGACGATGACCTTGTCGCCCTTCCTGACGAGGTTGGTAACCGATGCTTCTACACCTCCGGTGCCAGAAGTTGTTAGTGCAATGATATCGCCGGAGGTTTGAAATACCCTCTGACCCTTTTCCGCTATGCTCTTCCATAACTTGGTAAAGGAAGGACTCCTGTGATTCATTATGGGCTCAAGCATGGCCCTCATCACCGGCTCCGGAACGTTTGTAGGTCCGGGGAGCATGATAAGTTTCTTCATATTGGCAAACCTATCAAACGCCCTCTGCAGAGCTAGTTAACTTTTATCAAAATTTGGGAAGCTATCATAGCTTGTAAACTCTGCCTTTTTCTGGAACTATTACATTGCCTTTAATTCCTGTTGCAAACTTAGCAAAGAGCTCTGGATGCTCTGTATGTATCGGGAAGATGCGTTTTGCAGAGATTCTTTCCAACACCGACCTGAGCTGGAGTGGCATTATATGGCCTGACACATGTATGTGATATTGAACTATACCGTAATGCTCCAGCCAAGACATCATTCTATCAAAATCGATCTCCATCTCTTCGTTGAAGGGTTCAGATGCCGAAAGCACGTAGCTGCTTCCTGCAAGGGGTTTGATCTCAATGAGCTCTTCAAGGTCTGCAAGGGAGGTTACCAAAACAGCCTCGCTTTGAATTTTGGACAGTTTGGAGGAATCGATTATGTTAGCTTCTCCCATTATCGTTTCCTCCCAAGGATAGTACTTCTTTTTCGCCCTCCTGAAGACCATCAGGTTCCTATCGGTAATCTTTGGGAGTTTTAGATTCGCATCCTTTTGGAGTGCTTTCAAGAGGTGTGCCTGTTTCATGGAGATCGCTAATGATCGTAAGGAGGCTTTCGCAGCGTGGAAGAAAGATAGAAGCCTATCGGTTTTGTTCCCTCTGAGAGAATTGCTATCGGCTCAGCCTTCGACGCTTTCTCCACAAACTCCTCTGACATGTCCTTTCTGGGGCCGTGCATCCTGAAGTCCCCCGTGTACGCTATCGTCCCTGATGATGCATGTACAAGGAAGCCGTATGCTCCGGGAACAGAATGATCTACATGGACGGGTTCAACTTCGATCGAATCGACTTTGATTTTCTTGCCGGTGCGGAATGTCTTCCATTGTACGCCGTCTAGATCGGACTCGAAGTTGGAGGGTCTTATCTCGGACACCGCTTGCAAAATCGTCTTCGCTGTTTCTCCGCAAAAAACAGGAATTTCCCTCTTCAACATCGAAACGTGTCCAGAATGGTCTATGTGCGCATGCGAAATGAATACGCCGTCAAATGCAGGCTCTGTCTTGTCGAACCTGTAGAGTCCATTGATCCTTGGGAGTATTCCAAGCTCCACAAGAGCCTGCTCGCTTTTTGGAGAAAGGAATGGCGGAGAATAGTAAGCGCCTCTGGATTTGAAAGACATTCCAAAATCGAGGAATATTCTTGTGCCCTTGTCCTCTACGAGTATCTTGTTGCCGCCTATCTCCCCGACTCCGCCATATGCAGTGATCGATGTCAATCTCTAGCCATTTGGGTTTGACGACATAATACCTTATTCAGGGTTTTGCAATAGCATATCGTCCTGCATTTGCCCATCTATCTGGGGTAATCCTTAATAATACATGTATTACATCCAAGAATGTGGAACTCAAGATTAACTGGGAGCACAAACGTGTAATGCATGCAATAGAGCGGATGTGGCTTCGTGGAATATCCGTGAAGGAAGTGAGGGAGGCTATTCTGAAGGGCAAGAAGGTGCTGCAGAAGGAAACGGGATTGATTCAGGCGCTCTTCAAACGCTACACTGTAGTGTATGACGAGAAGGTTTATCATAAGTTAGGTATAAGGAAAGTCTTCCCAATTACGGTAAAAGTGATTTGACCTCAGAGACCATGTTGGGCATCAGATGTAAGTGTGGGGGGAAACTCAAGAGGGGCGTGACTGAGGTCGAGTTCTTCGGGATCGATTTCGGGGTAAAGCAAGCAGATATCTGTACAAAATGCGGCTCTGAGTACCTCTCCCAAGAGTTGTTGGAAGAGATCGAAAAGGAAGTTGTGGGAAGGGGGCTCTTCGGGCTGGAGAGGAAGGGACATGTGGCAAAGTCGGGGAATTCCTTGGTCGTTCGAATCCCGAAGGAAATAGCCAAATCTCTTAAGATCGAGCGTGACACGCCGATCATCATTTATCCCTCTGAACCCAAGAAGTTGGTCATCGAAGTCGAAACCTAAGCATGTCGGAGTCACAGTTGAGGGGAAGATAGCTGAAACGATATTCGGGGGGCGGTTGAACATTTGCAGCATAAGATTGTGAATCTCCCCCTATGAGCTGAGTATTTGAGTACTCTACTACCAGAGTATGGTAGTGCTAGAGTGGACAGCCTGCGCTTCTATTTTTGAGCTTTCGCCCCGCCCGCACACGCACGACTCCCCTAGTATAGGGGGATAGCACGCCCCTGCACAAAATTAGTTTAGGGGGGACGCAATATGAAGTCCGAAACTTGAGGTTATTGCTTGATTTCTTCTTTCTTGACTTCTACAGGCTTCTTTAGAGAAGCTTTCATTCTCTCGTATATCAGTGATGCTAACGAGACTAATGCTAGTATGATGCCTATGTAGAGGCTTATCGCCGCTATTATCACAATCGGTGTGAAACCTGCTGTGGAGAATGTAAGTACTGCAAGCGTAACGAACCAGTAAACGCCAAAAGCGGCCCATGCCTTGAGTAGCGTCTGTCGCTTCAAATTACCACCTTCTTTTTGCCCAGATTACTATTAGCACGGCCGAAACGATGGCTACGCCGTAGTAGTAGGGAACAAGATCGCCTATCCCTCCAATGAAGACTGGGATTATACCATATCTCATAACAACCACGCTGAGCTCATCCACGATCCTGATGCGCTCTTGGAACCCTGCTCCCGAAGGTCTTCCAATTTGGGTAACCTCGGTCACCGCCCTTATGATTGATGATGCGTTCCCCATTATGAAGTACCAGAGTGCTAAATGTGCCAGCTGTACCAGCGCAAACAATACAATTGCGATTGCGATAGTTCTCGCTCTACTCTTTCCCTTCGCAGTCAATCTTACATCGAGGTAGACACCTATGACATATTATAAGTTCTCGGTAGTTGATTCCGTCAAGTCTAGGGACATGCAGTTAGAAGTACGCTGTTGAATTAATGAGTGTCGAAATTAAGGTGGTGCAGATAGGATGATAAGCATAACAATCGTCCTTAAGATTTCAGCCCTTTAAGAATTTCTAGTGTCTCATCAGTCAGTTGACGAGGATTCTTCATTAACGAAGCAACAAGCCTTCCCAAGAGATTAATGTGGTCTTCAGCAGATTTAACTCGCCGATTGATTTCTTCGTCAGCAAGGCTAACTTGGGCACGTAAGCTAACAATCTCCGACTCCAATTCATGCATCTTCCCTTCCAATTCTTTCTTCCCTTGCCAATATCCCTCATCGCATCCCTTTCTGTAAGCCGATTGTATCTTTTTATCTTGGCGAGAGCGAAGAAACATACTCTTAGCTCTTGTTGTGGTTTAAGCTATTTAGTATCTATGGACAAAAGCTCTGTACTAGAAATCCATTGATGAAGGTAGCAGATTTACCCATATGGGTAATATTACCCAGATAATATTGAGCTTCGCGTGAGTGCTATGTGAGTCTCAGCCTGATTTGTAATCTATACCGGGCTAGTTCCGCGCTCAATTTGTGTTGGTTTGAGCCGTTATGGTCTCCTGATGGTATTCGCACCAACAATCCGAATTAGGTCCGCATAGGGCTGTTTCCGCGAGATTTAATCGACCTGATCTATGGATCTCAGCTGCCGATTTCAGATCCATCAGGCTAATATCTC
>JACPBJ010000070.1 GCA_016180375.1 Nitrososphaerota archaeon
TGCCAGCGTCGAGTTGCACGCTGTAATGCCCATTGCTATCAATATCGACAGTTGCAACTTTCGCGCCCCCTTTTGAAACAATTATTTTTCTGGCCGCATAGGCCTCAGGGCTTGGTTTGCACGGATTGTCGGGTCTTTCAACAGGACATATAGGGCCTATACTAACCTGACCTTCAAGCGTACCTTTTCCTGCAGGGGAAGGAGTTAGCGTATTCGCAGAGTAATATGCTCCAATTCCAATGGCTAGAACGACTACTGCAACAACTGGTGTCAAAATGCGAGAATTCATTGGATAGCATTATTATTGTTAAGGTTGTTATTATTTTGCGTCCTTAGAACAGAATTATTTTGCCCCGGAGCCCGATTCTAGAAAAGTTCCGGATACTACAGGTCTAAGAGTTGACAGGGAAGTGTCTGTAACTCGGCCAGCCGCATATAGGGAGCTCGATTCTCAGAAACTGATAACGCCATAGTACAAAGACCGATACAATTATCAACCCTGATTATCATAGTAGATAAACGCAGTCGATGTTAATTAGGGACGAAGACAGAAAGAAGGCAGTGCTCCGAGTGTTGGCTGACGAATATTCCCGGAAGATTTTCGTATCCTTAATCGACAAAGCAGAATCGGTTAACAGCATCGTCAGGAACAACAACATTCCCATAGCAACAGCGTATCGAAGAATAGCGGAACTCGAGGAGTCAGGTCTTCTGACCATTGAAAGAGGCGTATTGACAGAAGACGGGAAGCGTTATGATCTGTACAGAAGTTCGTTTCGCCAAGTGAACATATTTATCGATGCGGGGCGTGTTGATGTGGATGTTATCCCGACTAGAGATGTTGTCAGCAAGCTTGAGGGCATGTGGCTATCTCTTGGCGAGGTACGTTGATCCAGCTGCTTGATTTGTTAAGAATTTTTCAGATAATAATTGTTGCATTGGGCAGTGTCATAACTTATCTCGGCTTCAGAGCATACAGGAAACGTCAGAACAAGGGCATGTTATTCATCTCGTTGGGTTTTACTCTGATAACTGGAGGTTCCTTAATCGCAGGGGTCCTATTCGAGTTTTTGGGATACAGCCTTCTTCAAGTCGAAGTTACAGCCGCTTTAGCAACCTCAATGGGTTTCTCGCTTCTTGTATATTCCATTTACAGAAAGAAAAGCTGAGCCTTTGCTCACGGACTAATCTAATACTATCCCTCTCACTAAAAGGCCAATACCTGCCACAACAAGTCCGATTCCTATGAGCACGCCTAGTATTTCAAGAACTGTTATGATGAAACGGATGAGAGGGCCTCTGAGCAAGTATAGTATAATTATTCCTACAAGTATTAGTGCTGCTCCTGTCAGTATGGAGGTTCGCACAACCTTCTCGTCTGCGATTCTGTATTAATGCCTTGCCTGAACTAATTCCGTCTTCGCATTAGGTGAGGTGCTTCGACAGGCCTGATATTTGTTTGGTACTTGACACCCATTCTGATTACTGAGACTGGTGCTGCTTCATTTAGAGGAATCTTAGAGAGCGCTGCAATCAGGTCTTTCATCTGTTTTATCTCATGTGAGCCTATTTGGACGATAACATCCCCAATTCGTATTCCTGCTTCGTATGCTGGACTGCGCGATGCGACTTCTACAATGAAGACACCTTCTTCGGTAGGGAGATCATATCTTCTTGTAATCTCAGGGCTAAGGTTGACTCCTGAAATTCCGAGCCATGGTCTTACAACCTTCCCATTCTGGAATAGTTGTTCTGTGATTCTCTTTACAGTATCGATGGGTATAGCAAACCCTACTCCCTGCGCGAAAGGTATCATCGCAGTGTTGATGCCTATGACGTTCCCATTCAGATCGGCGAGAGGGCCTCCGCTGTTCCCCGGGTTGATAGCAGCATCTGTTTGAAGTAAGCCTTCGTATATGTAATCAGCACCGGGAAGCGGTCTGCCAAGAGCGCTAATTACTCCCAGAGAAACGGTGGGTCCGCCCGGAAGGCCTAGCGTATTTCCTATTGCAAGTGCTATCTGCCCTACTTTCAGCTTTTCAGATTCCCCTAATTTAGCAGCAGGTAAATTATTTGCATTAACTTTGAGAACTGCAATGTCCGTAGCTGAATCTCCTCCTATGACTTCGCCAGTAAATGATCTTCCATCCTTCAGGTTGACCTGAACTTTTGCGGCTCCATCAATTACGTGATTGTTCGTCACAATATAGCCGTCCTCGCTTATTATAACTCCTGAACCCAAACCTTCCAGAGGGACAAGGCCATAACGAAAGTCCCTTGCTAACCTCATACTGTCTATGGTTACTACGCTTTCACTCAGCTTTTCAACGGCTTCAGTTATCTCCTTCTCAAAGGATGCTAAAGTCATTTAGATGCCTCTGCATTGAGGAGACTAATAAAGATAGTAGTTTTTAGTTAGTAACTAAGTATTAGGAACTTGATTTAGTCCAGCTGAACTGTTTTTCCATATAGACGACCTTTGCTTCGAATCCATCAGGATATTTTCTAATCATATCGCCTTTGCTTTCAAAACCACACCTCTCCCAAAATCTGATGGTTTCCGGGTGAATAGCAGAATCGCACCTGAGCTTAGTTATCCCTTTTTCTCTTGCAAACTGCTCAGCCGTTGCATAAAGCAAGGTGCCTGCCCCCTCTCGCCTATGATTAGGATCAACGAACAGCTGGTAAATCTCTCCTTCTCTCTTTGGATTCTGTAAATCTCCCAAGAGGCAGAAACCAAGAACGAAACCGTTAGTCTCCGCAACGAAAATCTTAGAATAGGAAGAGTATTGCTGGGAAATTTGTATGTACCTTGCTGGCTCATGATACTTTTGAAAATGATTGATTGTAGCCTCATCGTAGTATGTAGCTAGGACTTGCCTCCAAGCTGCATTGCCAATTCTGCTGCACGCGACCGAGTCGCTATCTAGGAAAAATCTGACACGCGTGCATCCTAACATGCGATACGAGAATAAATGTCTAACGCGTTCGCCTCGGTTTTCCCTGACGTAATTCTACCTGTAGCCGAGCATGGTGGGGTCGGTGGGATTTGAACCTACGATCTTATGGGCCCGAGCCATAAAGCCTAGACCAGACTAGCCGACGACCCCGCAGACCG
>JACPBJ010000071.1 GCA_016180375.1 Nitrososphaerota archaeon
CTAAATTTTTGCTGTTATTGGCGTCTTAGGGAATAATTCGGTTCTGATTTATACTTTACATCACTTTGCATAGAGTATTAGTTCATATCCTGCAACCTTACGGAGAACCTTCATGAAGGTAGAAGGCGTCGATTCCAAGCAAATGGCAGAATTAGACAGGATCATGGTAGAAGAATACGGTATCGAACTTATCATGATGATGGAAAATGCTGGTAGGGCTTTGGCGTCAAGGCTACGCGACTCGCTGGGAAGTACAAAAGGGAAAAAGGTCTTGGTGATGGTTGGAAAAGGAAATAACGGCGGTGGTGGGCTAGTCGCAGCAAGACATCTTCACAATTGGGGTGCACATGTTGAGGTTATACTCGCAGATAAGATTGACAATTTTCGTGAAATCCCGGCGAAGCAGCTAAGAATTATCAGGGCTATGAAAATCAAGATGCACCCCGCTAAGGCCAACTTGAAGGTCGGAAAATTTGACGTTATAGTGGATGCGCTTCTTGGCTACAACCAGAAGGGAAATCCAAGAGGAAGCATAGCTGAACTGGTAAATATCGCCAACTCATCTGCAAAGAGCATAATTGCACTAGATATACCAACAGGACTCGACCCGGACACAGGGAATCCCGGCACTCCTTGCATAAGAGCTGCCGAGACATTAACACTTGCATTTCCAAAGAAAGGGCTCTTGTCTAGGGCTTCAAAACCGTATGTCGGAAGACTGTTTCTGGCAGATATTTCTTTACCAAAGGAGTTATACAGAAAGTTCACAACCAAAGATGACCCATTCCAACAGAACTCAATCGTCGAACTAGAGGTTTAGATATCGTATAGTAACTCTTAGGGAGATTTCTATAATGTGATGTATTATGAAATAGATGCAACGACCCAGATCTCCCGACAAGTTATAAGAACCCTGCAGATAGTATTGGTACTATCTTATTAGAGCGGAGATGCTGGTTATGCTAGGCTCTGAGTGGCACAAGCATTCACACCTTGTAGATTCACACTGGAGATGCTCTGTATAGTAACATTGTGAGGACAGAGTCTTTGTGGGAGATGCTCTAATGTTAGTAAAAGTAACGATTCCGGCAGGGTTCTGTTTGATCTCCCTGTTTAGGGCTGAGGACTTATCGGTTGCATTGCGGCTCTGCTCACTCACTTTCCCTCACCAATTTGCTCCGGATTACAGTTTCGGTTATCTGATCCCAAAATGGCACTAAGTGATCTAGAGACCAAGTATTGCGTCAAGTGATAAGGGCCCTCCACCTAACAAGGCCAGCGTTACTGCTCCGGCACCGTATGCTATGTCCAGCTCGTATCCTAGTACGTATTTCTTCTGCAGCTTGGTCTTTGAGAGTATGGTTGTCGCGACCATCTCTAAGCCTATCAGCAGCCCTACGATTGGAGTCAGAAAGCCCAAGATGAGAGCTATTCCTCCGACAAATTCCAGCAACGCAGTAAGCGTTGTCACTGCTGGAGGAACTCCAACAGTCTTCATAAAGTCCTTGGTCTGCTTCGCACTTGCACCTGAGAGCTTTGGATAACCGTGGACCACAAAGGCTGCTCCTAAAGCCAGTCTAAGCGGTAATACAGCCAATATTCCAATGCTTGTTATCGCTTCAAAGACCATTCTAATTACCCCCTACGTGAGTAGAACATGGTTGATTTGCTGTCTATAGTAGTCCTTCCTGCCGGCCCCTGAGAGGCGATAGGTTTCCTTTCCATCTCTGAAAAAGATGACAGTGGGAATACCACTAACTCCATACTGGCTAGCCAACTCTGGGTTCTCGTCCACGTTCACCTTGACGAAGCGGACCTTACCCTCAAACTCTTGAGCCAACTCCTGTATGATAGGCGCCACCATCCTGCACGGACCGCACCAATCGGCGTAGAAATCTACGACCGCTGGCACCTTTGTGCCCAAGACATCACTTCCGAAGGTTTTGGTAGTTGAGTGAATCAGGCTACTACCCTGCAACTTACTTGATTCTCGATCTGGCAATTTTTTCACTGCCATCCCTATCATTAGTCAAGTATTTATATCTGGTAGTGTTTCTTAACTAACTAGGTATAATTAACTTGAGCAAGTCAAGTCAGCTTGACCAGGAATCCTTTGAGGAGTGTAAGTTCACTTACTCCATCTGGAATAATCTAAACAAATTATGGACTCTACCAGTAATACATGAATTAGGACACAAGGAACCCGCCAGGTTTAACGAGCTAAAGAGGCGGATCGAACAGACCTTGAGCGTCATGGCATCATACAGAGAAAGGTCCTCCCTGAAACCCCGCCTAGAGTTGAGTACTCGCTTACCATGAAAGGTTGGGAACTACACGCATTGTCGTGCCAGCTCGCTAAGTGGGTTACGAAATGGAATGGTCAGGATATTACTGTAGAGCCGATTCGAGAGAAGGTTTACGATCCCGGATCAGGAAAGTAGCATTTAGCCTCAGGGCAATTCTAGAAGGAAACTTAGGTCTAAAAATCGGGGTCCTAGGCGCAATTTGAAACCAGAGATAATTCCATAAGCATTTTCTAACCCAACCCTACTCTGGACATCGCAGGTTTGCATAGTAGCAGGCAGGCTTAGCTTCCAACGTCTAGACAAATGCGCGGCAGTTAACGGTTCTGAACGCTCTACAGAAGCTCTAGAGTATTAATTTAGGATGGCAAAGGCGAATAACCAAGAATTGGTCTTTCTTCATGTCGTAGAGGGGAAGCATGTTGTGCAAGAATTGGAGGAGCAAGCTAGGATTCGGGGAATTTCAGAGTCGGTCCATCATAGTTTAGACAAACTTTGTGCATCTTATTCTTCTTTGACCTTTCTAATACTTCCCCAGTCTTCATGTGACCGTTGAGGAAGGTACCTACGAGGTGCTGTGCTTCTTTTGCTCTGAAGATGGTCACCTCATCACTGATTGTAGTATTATACAATCCTTATGGCTAGATCTGTCCACTGCCCATTTGATGACTGGTATTATTGCCTCCCGTAGCTTCCTTCCATCTTCTGTCAGCGAATACTCAACCCGTGGAGGTATTTCATTAAAGGGTTTTCTATGGACTATCCCAGAATCATTAAGTTGCTTAAGGGTGTCTGCTAGTGTCTTGGGACTTATTCCCTTTAATTCATTCATGATATTATTGTATCTCATTGCGGAGGTATTACCCAGAACCGCCACGATTAGCAGAGCCCATTTCTTACTTATGATGTCTATTACTCCCTGAATGGGACACTTATCGATTACTTTACTTTCTTGTCGCATATCTACTATTAACTATAAAGTTGATAGTATAAATACTTCCCAAGGTGAATTATAGAATATGACTACCAGTAAGGCCATAGTCACCGGCATTCTTTTGGTCGCTGTGGTCTTCTTAGGAGGGTACTTTGTTGGAGAGATGGCTGTTTTCCAAACGGCCCCGCGAAATGGCTCTATGATTTCTAATCCTGTTCATACACACGGAGGCGTCGGATCAGCAAGTTGTTGCCATGTTAAGTGCAATGATGGGATCGCCCGTAATTCTGGTTCCAAGTCTTAAGGACGTCCCCGCTTCATCGCTTGGCGATGTGCATGTCTTTGTAAACGGTGTTAAAGGAGAAGGACCGTTCGGCTTCCAGCCAGATGTGTTCAGCTCGGTACCGGGCGACAAAGACTACACACCTCTGAGGGCTGTCAAACTAGTAAGCTGGAAGGAAGGCGCGACTGCGAAGGAGCTCAAGTCAATCGAAGAAATAAAGGGTGCAGAAGCGAAAGGTGAGATAACGATATCCAGCTCAGGTGCCGTAGTCAATATGCCAATGGTCAAATGGCCAGGCGGACAAAGGTGAAGTTACTATCTCGGCATATAGTTCCTACCTAGCTATAAACTCGACAGTATAAATACTATCCTTTGTATAGTAATGTACAATGGGCAGTAAAAAGAAAGAGCAACTTGTACAGATATGCGAGGTGCCTAACCGCAAAAGCCCGATCTATTCGATGATCGCTCTTCCTTGGTGCTGTATACTTCCGGTTAGTATCTCTTGGTTAGGTGTTGGCAGTGCATTCCTAGCAGCCCTTCTGCGTCCAATGACCATTCCTCTCTTAGGTACATCTGCAATTCTGTTGGGATATTCACACTATAAGGTATGGGCGCAGGGCCATCGTTCTAAACCTCAAATATTCTGGCTGACCATTAGCACTGCTATCTCAGTAAGCTTCTGGAGTTGGTCGATACTTGTGATGAGAGCTTTATTTTGAAAGTGAGTGTTTTGTCCTCTCGTTCTTGGTTTTCTCTTCCACACCTTCCGCAACCACTTTAGCTGGGGGATTGACTCATCATTGCGTGATCCATTGCCCTTATCATAACCATCCTCTTTTCAGATGGTAGTGAGGAAATAAGTTGAAGCTGCGTCTTCATAACCTTCTCTTTGTCTTTATCCTCCATTTCTCTAAGGAAACTTACCATATCCTTCACTATCCTCAGCCTGCTACCTTCCGGAAGATCTGAAACGGCGTCGACAACCTTCTTCATCCCCTTTGCACGTAGATCTTCGTTTAGACTAGGTAGCACTATCTCTACCATCTGCCTCATCATCGCTCCTCTCTGGTTGCCCTGTGCCCACGCCCTTATAGGCACCAATAACGTTAGACCCCATACCAGCATTAGACTTCCGATTGTACTTTGGTGTAGGTAATTGCCTGCATTTGGTAGCCTCGGGAAGCTACCAATCATGACGTTGAGATACCCGTATAGAAAGCCGACAAGTCCTATGCCAAATATGCTATGCTTTACTATGCTCTGGGCAATGGACTCTACTACGAATGGGTCACCTATTTTGTATTTCTTATACCAAGCTCTTGCCAAGATCACAAAGAATGCGAAGGTTGCCATTATTACCAAGCCTTCACTGCTTCCAGCAAGCACATTCATTGTGAATGGAGTTACACCGCCAAAGAAGTTGTGAAGGCCGAACATTAGTGCAACAATCGCAATTATAAGGTAGGACTCCTTGACTACCGCAGCAAAATAGCTATTCCATTTATCGAATAGTAGCCTGGATATCCTACTCCTCATCTTCATCATCCCCCTTAGTGGTATTATCTGAATTAATCCAAGAATGATTACAAGGAATAGCGCATACCAGTTCCCCTTTGGCATGGCGCCTGGCGGCCCGAATATGTTTACCATACCAAAGCCAACAGCAACTATCCCACCTGCAAGCAGTCTTCCGTCGCCAAAGAGCAAATCTGGCCTAAAGAGCATGGAAACAGGATGGGAGAATGCTGATTTGGTGCTAAGCGGGATGCCCCAGACACCTATGTCTAAAACTAGAGCTACAACAGATACATACTTCGTTAGAGGATCGTTTGATATGATTATCAGGTAACCAAATAATGGTATGCCGATCATACTGACAACACCGATTATGAACCAGCTCGTTTTGTAAGTCGTGTATCGTCTTCCAAGAGCCTTACCGACCGGCCAGAGCATGATGGTAGTAACCGTCGCCCAAGAGCCGACCACCAACGCTATGGGTTCGCCGAGCAGAGTGAATAATGCCGTTGCTATCGAGTAAACTATCAGCACGGGAAGTATTTTGCCTTTGAATCCGGGTAGCATCGGGATGCCTAACTTATCTTCTTCAGATGGCTCGCCCTTCAAATTTTATCACTCCGTGCAGCAGCTCATCTTGCTAACATCTTTGTAGAACGATTGAGCAGCCAACTTGATTCCCTCAGATAAAGTCGGGAACACGTGAACCGTATCAATGATATCATCTACCGTTAGTTTGAACTTGACTGCCAATACCCCTTCGTGGATAAGATCGGCTGCATGCGGAGCCAGTATGTGTACACCAACAATCTGCTTAGTTTCTCTGTTAACGACTAATTTTATCAAGCCACGGGTATCTCCAATCACATGCGCCTTTGGGACCAAGTCTAAGGGAAGAATGCCGCATGCACACTTGATGCCCTTTCCGTTAGCCTCTGCGTCAGTTAATCCTACGCTCGCAACTTCAGGATATGTGAATACAGCGCTGGGAACTTCGTTGAACTTTATCTTCTTCTTGTTTTCACCAAAGGCGTTGTTCACTGCCACTGCCCCTTCTTTTGCTGCAATGGTTTCAAGCATGGGTTCTCCGATAACATCGCCTGCCGCCCACACATGCGGGGCAGTTGTCTGCATCTCGTCATTCACTTTTACAAATCCATCATCAGCTAATTCGACCCCCACTTTCTCTGCATTTAGATAGTCTGTGTTCGGAGTCCTGCCTGTCGCGAATAGCAATTGTTCAGCCTGGAATTCTTGGTTTACACCATTAGAGGACGAACGCACGTATTTCCTTTCGCCCCTTTGAGAAACTTCCTCGAGGTTTACTCCTGTGTAAGTTTGGACGCCTTCCTCTTGCAGGTACTGC
>JACPBJ010000072.1 GCA_016180375.1 Nitrososphaerota archaeon
AGCAACTGCCAACACGGCAGGGATATTATCGCTCGGATGTGCAGGCTCTTTCGAAAGGTAGGTATCATTGCAATCGAGATAACGAACCATGGTTCCGTTCGCAAATGCTGCAAGGTCTGGTAGCGTTCTGTGAGAAGTTCCAAGTACGGTTGCTCCTTTGCTTGTTCCAATTGATTGTGCGATATTTCTTACAATCTTACAAGGCTCAGCATCGTATGCTCCTAGAGCGCATCCCAAGCTATCCATCACCCTTCTCTTCGCTTCATGTATGACATCCTTTGGCAGATCAGTAAAACGTAGCGAATGCACGTACTTGCTGAGATACTCTGAAACTGTCATTATTGTATGGCTGGCTCGAACTAATGAGAGGGTAAAAGCCTTACCCTTGCAGGCATTGACAAGCCCTTAAAAGAACAGTTCTTATCTTCTGCATGAAGGAGTTGTGGTGTGGCGGACAGTCCTCAGGAAGCATCGTATGTGTCATGCCCTTTGGGACACAGAGGGGTAAGAGGGATAGCGCAGTGCGCCAGATGCAACCTTCCAATAATCCCATACGGAAAAGATCTTGCCGAAAGCATAGAGAGGTTCGCTTCTCTTTCCAAGGAGTTTGCCAAACCAAAGCATCTGTTTCCTATCGGATTGGGTTTGTGGGGTTCGAAGCTATTATTCACAACTCTCAATGCGCGCGATTACCGCTCTGTCAATTTTGGAATAATAGGCGCATCAAATGCAGATCTCCAGAGCTTCACATCTTCCATAACACAGAGAGCATCCAAAGAAGAAGCAGAAAGAATCCTGAGGAGGGTTAACCATCCGATCAAATTTACAGTGGACAAAATGGGAGGCCTCTGGGGCCAGGCTGAAGGAGTTGTAAAGAAAGATGCTGCCCTCGCAGACAGAATAGGCGTAATTGGCCTGCATGATACGGAGGAAGAGCAGGTCGCCATGCTTGCAGGGGCTCTCGGAGAAGGTCTAGTGGCGGGAGTTGCACCACATCTTGCATCGATAGTCAAGGAACAAAGTCCTAGCTCATCAAGAATATTCTTTGGAACTCTTCCTTCGGAGGACAATCCGGAGCAGATGTTGTTCAATGCTTACTGCGGTCTGGCGAGGCTTGTAAAATCCAACATCGATGCAGCTATAATCATGCAGGATACAGGTTTGAGCAATCTTAAGGGCATCTTGAGGTCTGGAAATGAAATCGGTTCCGATAACCTCCTTCCGATAATGCTTGACATTATGCTAGGAGACGATATTGATAACATTCAGGAGTTTGCAAGACTTTCCAGATCCTTCAGGATTCAGGTATACTCTCCTATCTTTGCATTTGGCAGGAGTTATGAAATCTATGAAGGCCTGCCAAACATCTTGGAGCATGCTACTTACAACCCGATTTCAACATTCAGCGTAGATTCCGTAGTATTGTCAGCTGCTTCGATAAGAGTTCCAGCAGGGGTTTTGGAGAGAGTAGGGAGAGATTCTCTGGAGGAACAGTTTAACGCGTGGAGCAAGAAAAAATTCCCATTGCTTAGAGGAACGTCGCTCAGAATTCTAACCAAAGACGAACCGTCGGACAGGCTTGACGTGCTACTTTTGCTTGGAGGAACTAAACTTGATGCTATCTTGCAACCTGTCAAAGCAGGCTACAAGGATTTCAAATCGCATATTGAAAGCATGGATCTCTGGGAGGAATACAACATAGCTAAGGAAGAGCTAAACGAGATTGATGACATGATCTCCAAGTACGATAGGAGACTAGCTCAACTTCTCAGGAAGAAGTGATCTTTCTCTGGAATACTCTGGACAGCACGAGCTGTGCAATTATGGCTATGATTGCAACTGCCATTATTATTCCAGCAGCAAAACCAGCTACGGTCGTATCAGAACGCAGCAGGTTTATTCTGAGAAAGACATCCCTGTCCGTTATTGTTTGAGTGATCACCTGCTTCTCTCCTCTGTACCTTATCGTGAACTCATACTGGCCAGGGATTAGAGGCTTGAACACGGGCGTGCTGCTCTCCTTAATCTCTTTAGTAACAGGGCCGTCCATGGTGAGCTCTGCATCGTATATCCTCAAGCTTAGCGGGTCTCTGGTGTCAAAAGAAACCTCGAATGTCTTAAGGTATACGACAATGTTCCTCGTGCTGTGGCTGTAGGTCAGTGATACGAATACCCTGTTGGCAAGAACGTTGATTTCTGGGCTGGCAAACTTGTTATCAAGCAGAACTACGATCTTTTCTGGAGACGATGCTAATTGATCAATGAGCAGATTCATTGGGACGCTCACGTTCAGTATCCCTGCAGTCCCTTCTCTCCCGACAAGAGTAAGCCTTAAAGCTCTGACATCTGCTGATGAAGTGGCAGCTGTTATCGTTGAGTTAGAAGTTACATCGATTGAAGACTTGTCCGCATAATTGACGTGCTCAACTTGCCCTGCTTGAAGCCTCCCGTCCCTTTTTGTTTGAACGGTATGCTCATTGATGCCCCTCTCCAAGAAACTTCCAGCCATAGAATCAACTATTGGGAATACCGATGAAACTTCCGCCGTCAGGAAGGCATAGTCAGATCTCTTCGGACCGCTCACGAAGATTGGGAACTTGGAGATCGGCACAGTAGGATTTAGAAGCACCACTTGACCCTGAGGGCGCATCGCCCTAATCTCCGTTGCTTGAGGCTCTATGGGCATCCATACGACTGCATAGGGAACCCCCTGAGCGAACTCCTTTCCTGAGTCATCGCGCACCGTTATGCTTGCATCCCCTCTAGTGTAGATCACGTTGCCCTCAAGATTTGCATATGCCGAGAGCTTGTACCTGTCAGTTATGTCAATGGCTTTGCCTTCGTAAGTCACTGCAGCTATAGGTCCTCCCCACCTCGGGCTCAATTCGTAGAAGAGCTTGGAATCCTTTGCCAAGCCTGCAATATTTGGCGGGAAGTTAATATTCGCAAGATCAAGCACGGCCTCTGTTGGATCGGCAAATATCCAATCTCTATCGACTCTGAACTCTATCCATGAGTGAAGGGTTACGTATGGAGTTTCTGCAGTAGGAGACATCTCCATCGTTCCGATTACAGGCCTTACTTGTATGTTTACGAATTTGAGCATGGCTTTCGCTTTATCCACGGTGCTGGCGTCTGGCTGTACATTGGAAGCGGCAAGGATTCTTTCTGCAAGGGCTTTCACCTCAGGGGTTGGATTCATCAGATCATTGAGCACGGGGAGAACTTCGACGCTGATCGCTTTGCCGACTGCTCGCAAATTGTCCCTGCTCTGCCTTGGAAATGTCTTCAATGAAATTGAAAGGGAATCAGGCGCGCCAGCAGTCTCGTTGATCTTGGCCTCAATAGTCCCAGTTCCATCCTTCAGGAATTTCATCTCAAAACCCAGTAGAAATGATTGCCCCGCTTCAAAATTGAGTACCAAGCTCTTCGGGTTTACATCGATGCCATCGAAATTTGACTGAACGTCTAGCCTAACTTCTCCTGCTCTGTCCTTTGTGTTGGATATTTTCAGCCACATGTACGAAGACTCGCCCTGAAATTCCGTTTTCGATGC
>JACPBJ010000073.1 GCA_016180375.1 Nitrososphaerota archaeon
CGGCCGCCGCTGTTCTTGCGGTTGGAGTTCTTCCCACATTTCTGGGGCTTTTGTTCCCCACACTTATTGGCAGGAAAAGTGGAGAGGGTTCTGCACCGCTTGTAGCAAGTTTGGCATCAGGGATATCTTTTGCACTTTTCTTTGACTTAGTTAGCAACGCATCAGGTCTGGGGCTAAACTTGGGCTCAAGAGCGTCAGGCACTCAGTTGGTTCTGGTTGCCAGTTTCGTATTTGGGATTTTGCTGTTATTTTTGTTAGAGACGCGGGGTGAAAAACAATCCCTTCCAATTTCCCTTGCGTACGTTATGGCGTTAGGCGTTGGCTTTCACAGCTTTGCCGAGGGTATCATAGTAGGATATGATGTACGCACTGCAGGACTCCCAGAAGAACTTGAAACTGCGGTTCAAGGGTTGTCATTTGCCTTACACAAGGCAGGAGAGGGTTTTGTCATTGCTTCATTATTCCTTAGAAGAATTGGTTGGGGTAATATCGCTGTAGCCGGAGCATTAGCTTCTCTTCCGGGAGTTCTTGGCGCAATTCTTGGAGCTATAGCAATTCCCGGTGTGATTGGGTCATATTTCTTTGCGATGGGAGCTGGTGCGAGCATTTTCATCATCGCGAAACTAATTCCGGTTGCTTTTTCTGGAAAAAGCAACATCATGGCTGGTATAGGCATAGCTACAGGATATCTTTTCATATACGGTGCTGGTCTGATTCATACACTGTAAGGTGCTTTTATGAGTTCTAGATCGAGCGTCAAGATTGTTATCATCGCATTAGGGATTGTCGCAGTTTTGGGATTTGTAGGGTTCTTCCTTTCCCAGAGAGGCGAAATTAGCGAGAAGAACGTATTGGTCATAAACATGACATCGAAGCAGTGGGAATACGCTCCTTCAGAGATTAGGGTTAAGGAAGGCCAGCAAGTCCTTCTGAGAATAAAGAGTACCGATGTCCCTCACGGATTCGTCATAGAGGAATACAGGATTAACGCATTTTTGACACCGGGCGAAATTGTTGAAGTTAAGTTCACCGCAAACAAAGCTGGTGAGTACATTTACTTCTGTAACGTATTTTGCGGGACAGGACATCCGAATCACAAGGGCAAGCTGATAGTTGAGAAGTAAATGCTCAGCAAGAATACAGCTGCAAAAATTGCATTGACAATTCTCCTCTTAACCTCTTTTGTTCAGTATTCTAATGCGCAGGCCCCAATAAGGGTTGAGTGTCAGATCGAATCCTGCTTCATACATATCTTCAGCAAGACCTTGTATGACCCTCTTGAAATTGTTGTTAGACCTCGAGCAACTGTAACTTGGATAATCCATATGACAGAGCCATCCACCATAACCAGCGGAACCGGACCGAACGATCGCAATTCTGGCAAGTTCTTCGACTCTGGGCAGATAAGGTTGCCTTTTAACAGCACTTACATCGTAAGGTTAAACGAAGTTGGAGAGTTTCCGTGGTACTCAAAGTTCAGTCCAGATCTTGTAGGGAAAGTCATAGTCAAAGGCACTCCAATTCCAATTCAGGAGCAGGTCAAGGTTGAGCTGCAGAAACCTGCAGAACCAGTAAAAGATGTTAGGCAGGAAACCAAACTAGGTTCAATATCTCTAACGAAAGTTAATTCTTACATAACCGAATACTCGTTTGATCCGAAATCTGCACCCGTAGCTATAACTGCTGATGAACAGGGAAACATATGGTTTGCCCAGTGGAATGCTACAAAGATTGCAGTACTTTATCCCAACAATGGTACCTTGAGGGAGTATAAAATCCCGAGCAACAATGGCTCACTCGAAATTTGGAGCTTGGTATTCGATGCGAAGGGCTCTTTATGGTTTGCAGAATTTCTGGAGAATTCCATATGGAGATTTTCCCCAAGCAACGCAACTTTCCAGCGCTACTCTATCCCGACCAAGAACGCCGGGCCCATTCAACTTGCTATAGATGGAAAGGGAGCAATTTGGTTCACGGAAATTCAGGCCAATAAATTAGCGAAGATAAGCACTGACAAACTCGCAGCGGGGACTTCAAAGGGCATTGAAGAATATCAGATAGGAGCAGCTTATACAGGGCCAGCAGGATTGGCTATTGCGAAAGATGGGAAGATTTGGGTTACAGAAGCTTTCGCAAGGAGAATTGCCAGATTTGATCCGGTTACACTTACATTGAGAGAGTTTGAACCAGATCTTCCTCTGTCTTCGCCTCTGGGCATCGCAATAGATCAAAATGAAATATTGTGGATAGCGGACCATGGTTCCAACAGAATAATCAAATTCGATCCTTCAACAAACGCTTCCAAGGACTATTCGACTTCCCAAGCGGTAGGCTTTCCTGCCTCTCTCCCTTACTGGATAATTATCGATAAACAATCGAACGTATGGTTCAACGAACATTCTGGAGGGAGGATAGCAAAGTTTTCGCCCTCTACAGAGACACTTGTCGAATATGTCGTTCCGAACGGAGCACGCGCCGGAATACTTCAGTTCACTTTTGACAAAGCAGGCAATGTGTGGTTCAGCGAAAGTTCGACGGGAAAGATTGCGATGATCGATGGCTCATTGAAACCTTGGTTCGAAGTTGCTGTTGGAAGTGGCACTGTGAAATCCGAAGGATTGACCGCTAACATTACGGTAACAGTTTCATCAACGAACCCCAAAGATAGAGAACTCGATTTTGGGATTATGAGCGCCGCTAGCATAACTGGCAGAGCCGAAAACATCCTGACGTTCTTACAGACAAAAGACAAGCCGAGGGATGGAGTACTTTTAGAATCTTTGCTGGGAATAAAACCTGGCCCATTTCTTAGTGATGGCAAGTATGGCATTACAATCTCAGTAAAAGATGTTGAAATAATTTCCTCTGCCACTTTCGTGTTCGAATTTTCGAGACCTGAATCTAAGCAAATCAAAGGAGAGGGGTTGCCCGTGTTGAATCAGTTCCCGAATGTTTCATTACCCAACCTTTCCTGATTTGCAAACAATGCATCATGAAATTTTAGGTATGCCCCCTGCTCCTGGGCACAATTAGCAGCCATTGCAGATTGATAACTTAGTTCGTGATGGGGAATAAAAAAGGTTTT
>JACPBJ010000049.1 GCA_016180375.1 Nitrososphaerota archaeon
AATAGAAATTTTAGCATTTTGTTTAATGATCAACTTTGCGAATTATCCAAAATACAACACACTCAATAAATATAGACATGTTATTTGCATCCTCATCAATGGCCAAAACTTCCTCCAAACTGAAGATTCGAAGCAGAGATGTTACAGAAGGCACTGAGAGGGCTCCAAATCGCGCTATGCTTCGCTCTATGGGCCTTACTGATGAAGATCTAGCTAGGCCTCTTGTTGGGGTTGCAAACACCTGGAATGAAGCAACTCCGTGCAATGTGCATCTGGATAGACTGGCGGAGAAGGCGAAACAGGGCGTCAAGGCAGCTGGAGGGACTCCAAGAGAATTTGTTTCCATAGCGGTAAGCGATGGAATCGCTATGGGCCATGAAGGAATGAAATCCTCACTGATCAGTAGGGAAATTATTGCAGATTCTATCGAGTTAATGATGCGCGCTCATGCTTACGATGCCTGTGTGACAATTGCTGGCTGCGACAAGAGCCTTCCGGGCTCTATAATGGCCCTTGCGAGGTTAAACTTGCCAGGGATTTTCGTATATGGAGGAACCATTCTTCCGGGAACTCTCGACAGCAAGCAGTTGACGATTCAGGACGTGTTTGAGGCAGTTGGCTCTTATGATGCAGGGAAGCTGAGCCTTCAGCAGTTGAAGGATATCGAGCTGCGCGCATGTCCCGGACCTGGTTCTTGCGCTGGCATGTACACCGCAAATACAATGGCTTCGATAAGCGAAGCTCTGGGAATCGCTTTGCCGGGAAGCGGCTCTCCTCCTGCTGTGTACGAAACTAGAGACGATGTCTGCTTTAAGACTGGAGAAGCCGTCATGAAACTATTAGAGAATAATATCCGCCCAAGAGACATCCTCACGTTTGAGGCATTGGAAAATGCGATGGCGGTCATGCAGGCCATTGGAGGCTCAACAAACGGGGTTCTCCATTTACTTGCAATTGCACACGAGGCAGGCGTGAAACTTGCTCTGAATGACTTTGAAAAGGTGAGGAAGAGAACCCCTCAGATTGGCGATCTCCGTCCCGGAGGCAGATACGTTATGCTCGATTTAGACAAGGTAGGCGGAGTTCCGTTGGTGATGAAGAAACTTCTCGATGCCGGGCTCCTCAATGGCAATACGCTCACCGTGACCGGCAAAACAATGAAGCAGAACCTGCAAAATCTTAGGTTTCCAAGTGTAAGGCAGGACGTCGTTAAACCTGTAAATGCTCCGATGAGCCCCGAAGGTAAGATCTACATACTGAAGGGGAATCTTGCCCCCGAATGCGCGGTCATAAAGATGACCGGGGTGAAGGTTACGAGCATAAGGGGCAAGGCTAGGGTATTTGATCGCGAGGAGGACGCGTTCGCAGCAATTTCTAGGCGTGAAATCGTTGCAGGAGATATTGTCGTAATACGCTACGAGGGTCCTAAAGGAGGCCCAGGAATGAGGGAAATGCTAGCGGTAACCGCAGCGTTGGCAGGCCAAGGTCTAGGTGAGAAAGTTGGATTGGTCACAGATGGAAGGTTCTCAGGAGCAACTCGTGGTCTGATGGTGGGGCACACGGCACCAGAGGCAATGGTTGGCGGGCCGATAGCAATAATCAAAGACGGAGACTCAATAACGATAGATTCTACTAAGCATAGATTGGACGTAGACCTCACTAAAAGCGAAATAGCAGGGAGACTGAAAAAGTGGAAACCACCTGCCCCCAGATATACTTGGGGCGCATTGGCAAAATATGCGAGTTTGGTCTCTTCAGCATCAAAAGGGGCAGTATGCTATCCGGTTAAGATAGTGCCTAATGCGCGCTGATGCTTGCTACTTGCTAAGTAGCTCTTCGAATTCCGCCCTGCTAATCCCTATTTCTGCAGCTATCGCGCCAATTAAGCCGGGACCTATCTGATCGTCTCTCGGAACGGGAACCGTTTTCTCCCTACTCTTGAATATTATGTGGCTTCCCCTTTATCTAACGACTACAAAGCATAATTTTCTCAGAACCTTGGCAATATCTCTCCAAGAGTAAAGCTTTGTCACTTCAGACTACTACTTCTACTATCTTGTCTGGATTCTTGGCGTGCTCTTCCTCAATGTCTTCCATGATTAGGCCGATAACCTCACCCATCCTCTTTTTGAGTTGGCTTAGAGTTTTTGCTTGAGTGAACGCATTTGGAAGCTCTTTGCATCTTCCAACATAGAAACCTGCCTCATCTTTTTCGACGACTATGTGAAACTTCCTTTTAGGCCTGAGTGCCAATATTGTATTTTTGCAAGTTACACTATTTTAAGATTCGTGTAATATTGCGAAACTACAAGGGTAGAAGGACTAACTAGTATTTGCACCGCGCAATAGCACTCGAACCATTTTTAACTCGCATGGTAGCAAAAGTATTTAGGAATTATGACGATAACAGTAGCCGAAAGGAGCTACAGTCGAGGAGAAGTATCATCTATACTGCATCCTCTCGTTGCTGAGTGGTTCTCAAACTTCTCAGATCTCACCCCTCCTCAAAGGTACGCGATAGTAAACATCCACGAAGGCAGGAATACCCTGATTGCTAGCCCTACGGGAAGTGGGAAGACTCTCAGCGCCTTCCTTTCTATAATAAGCGAACTTGTCAGGCTTGGAGAAGAGAATAGCCTGAACGATGCCGTTTACTGCATCTACATAAGCCCCTTGCGCTCCCTCAACAACGACATTTACAAGAACTTGCTAGTGCCTCTGGAAGCTGTCAAGCGCCTTGCAGAGCAGAGAAACATAACTTTACCAGAAATTCGCGTTGGAGTCCGCACTGGAGACACTCCGCAAAGCGAAAGGACAAAGATGCTCCGAAAACCTCCCCACATTCTCATTACAACGCCAGAAAGCATGGCGATAATGCTCTGCGCCCCAAAGTTCAGAGAACATTTGAAATCCGTTAGGTGGGTTATAATTGATGAGATTCACGAGATCTGCAACTCTAAGAGAGGAGTTCACCTTACTCTAAGCATAGAGAGGCTTGAGGAACTATGCACAAGGCCATTTGCTCGGGTTGGACTTTCAGCCACGATCCATCCTCTCGAGGAAGTTGCGAGATTTCTAGGGCAGAAGAACGGTGAGGAAAGGAGCTGTGTCATTGCTGACACGCGCTTTGTGAAACCTACTTCAGTCACTGTTTCATGCCCGGTTTCTGATATCATCCACCCTTCTCGTTCATTGACCACTTCAGCGATGTACAAGCAGATTCGCGACCTCATTGGCAAGCATAACACGACAATAGTATTCACAAATACGCGCTCGGGCACCGAGAGAGTAGTCTACCATCTATCAAAATTCAAGGCCATCGATGCTGACGAACTGGCAGCTCATCATAGTTCGCTCTCCAGAGAGACGCGCAAGGAAGTCGAGGACAGATTGAAGGAGGGAAGGATGAAGGCTGTGGTTACCAGCACCAGCCTTGAACTCGGCATCGACATTGGAAGCGTTGATCTTGTTGTGCAGATAGGCTCTCCAAAATCGATCTCCAGATGCCTGCAGAGAGTTGGAAGATCTGGTCATGCCCTTGACAAACTCTCCAAAGGGGTTCTAGTACCTGTAGAGCAGGACGATCTTGTCGAAGACGCTGTAATTGCGCAGGAAGCGCTGAAGGGCAATCTCGATAGGGTTTACATTCCGAGGAACTGTCTTGATGTTCTGGCTCAGCACATCGTCGGCATGGCAGTAGAGAAGAAGTGGAACGTTGACGAAGCCTACCAATTGATTCGCAGAAGCTACTGCTACAGAGACCTACCATACGATTCTTTCAAGAGAGTTCTCAAATACCTTAGCGGCGGGTATCAGAGCCTTGAGAGTTTCAGAGTTTACGGGAAGATTTGGTATGATGAAGAGGAGGGGATGTTTGGAAGGAGAGGTTTCCTGCTTAGAATGATCTACGCGACAAACATTGGAACCATCCCTGATGAAGTTGCGGTAAGGGTCTATACAACAAAGAATCGTTGGGTAGGGATGATAGAGGAGGAATTTCTTGAAAGGCTCTCCAGAGGAGACATCTTCATTCTCGGAGGTAAAACATACGAATTCCTACACGCAAAGGGTTTCAGGGCTTTTGTCAGGCCAGCAGAGTCACAGAAGCCTACGGTTCCGAGCTGGTTCAGTGAGATGCTTCCTCTTAGTTTTGATCTTGGGGAGGCTATTGGGCGTTTTAGGGGAGACGTGTTTGACATGCTTGAAAGAGGGGACTTCAGGGCAGAGGGAATTACCAAGCGATAGGATCATGTTGGTTGAGAATTACATCGATCCCGAGGGCAAGCAGAACATCATCTGGAACTGTGTTTTCGGAAGAAGGATCCATGACGCGCTTTCTAGGGCTTATGCTCAAGCTGCCATGAACATGAAGATGAAAAACATCTTGGTTACGGTTAGCGACTGTGGCTTTATGCTGACACTCCCAACTAAGGTTCGAATCGATCCCGAAGTTCTGCTATCCAGCGTAACTGCGGAGAATCTGCGCTCGCTGTTGTTAGATGCAGTAAGGAATACGGAATTAGTGAAAAGAAGATTCAGGCACTGCGCAACAAGAGCGCTCATGGTGCTGAGAAACTACAAGGGACATGAAATCAGGGTGTCAAGGCAACAAATCAATTCGCAATTTCTGCTCAAGGTGAGCGAAGAGCTCGACAATTTTCCTGTGCTGCAAGAAACCTATAGAGAAGTCATGGAGGATTTGATGGACGTAGAAACAGCTGCAGGTGTGCTTAGAGACGTTGAGCATGG